>PAOL01000065.1 GCA_002708475.1 Oleispira sp.
CCACTTATTGTCGAAGTAGGATCAGGTAAAAATTGGGGCGAAGCTCACTAAATAATCCTTTTTAAATGGCGCATCCTTAAAATGCGTCTATAGTTAATTTATGTAAGCAGTCATGTGCTTCCAAAGTCTCCATTAGGTCTACGTTACTCGTATATTTACCAGTAACGTTGCTTTTTCTTCGGTGATTCCCCAAAGATCCGAAGCCTAGCCCGATTGATTCCCCAATTATCAATCGGGCTCTTTTTTGCCTGTAAGAAACTCCTCTTAAATTAAAAGCATCTCTTAAATTAAAAGCAAAAAGAAGCCCTTACAACATTAAGCTGTAAAGGCTATTTGTGAATCGCGATACGCTGCATTTACTGCGCAGGAGGCTCATTACCTTCGATAAACGGAGCATCTTCACCTTCAATATCATCTTCATGAAATTCAGTATTATCCATAAACCACTGGGTCAAATGCTTACGTAATTCTTTTACGCCATCGCCTTTCAATGATGAGAACATCTGCACAGTCGCTAAGTCGCCCATATTGGCAACCGCTTTACGTACTTGCAGCATGGTCGCAGAAGCAGGGCCGCGCTTAAGCTTATCGGCCTTAGTTAATAGAATGTGCAACGGCATATTCGATTCATGTGCCCAATCGACCATAGTTTGGTCAAATTCAGTCATCGGATGACGAATATCCATCACTAAAACTAAACCACGCAGGCAATCTCGCTTATCTAAATAAGCGCCCAATTGCTTTTGCCACTCGATTTTGATCGCTTTGGGTACTTTTGCGAAGCCATAACCAGGCAAATCCACAAGTCGATAAGGGGTATCATCAACCTGAAAAAAATTAATTAGCTGCGTACGACCAGGGGTTTTACTGGTTCGAGCAAGCTTAGTCTGCTCGGTTAAAGCGTTAAGCGCACTCGACTTACCAGCGTTGGAGCGGCCTGCAAAGGCGATCTCTACACCGTCCCATTGAGGGCACTGAGTGAACTTTGCGGCGCTTTGCATGAACCGAGTCTTGGTATAAATCAATGTTTGTGCATTTAACATAAGGTAAACGTAATGACCGTTAGGAAATTAATGGTATATAATTATCGGCTTTTGTAATCCGACAAGTAATTGTATCATAGTCGGATGATTCAAAGCCGTGCATTTTAATTTAGCTCCCAAGAGGAAACTCAAAATGAAAAAACTAGCACTTCTTGCAACTTTGGTTGCAGCGACTAGCTTTAATGCAAATGCTTTCGATGTTGACGCAAAATATAAACAGACTTGTAGCATATGCCACGCAATGAGCGTTGCTGGTGCACCTAAGGCTTTTGATGAAGCTGCATGGGCGCCACGCATGGCAACAGGAATGGATGCTTTACTAGCTTCTGTTCATAACGGCAAAAATGCTATGCCGCCAAAAGGCTTGTGTAATGATTGTACTGATGACCAGTACAAAGCATTGATCAACCACATGGCTACAAGCAAATAATTAATTTTTTATAATAACTGGACCTGACGATGAAAAAAGTACTGATTAGCTTAATCGTTTCTGTTGGCCTTATGTCTGCTGCTCAAGCAGGCGATGCGGTAGCAGGAAAAACCAAAGCAGCCACTTGTGGTGCCTGCCACGGCGCTGACGGTAACAGCTTAGCCCCTAACTTCCCTAAAATTGCTGGCCAAGGCGAGCGTTATTTAGTGAAGCAAATCACCGAGATTAAGAATGGTGACCGTCAGGTTCCTGAAATGCTAGGTTTCGTAATGGGTTTGAGCGAAACAGATATTGCTGATATCGCTGCATACTACTCAGAGCAAAAAATGTCTGGTGGTACTGCTGACCCTGCTTTAGTTGAAGCGGGCAAGCGAATCTTCTTAGGTGGTAACGAAGCAACAGGTGTTCCTGCTTGTATTGCTTGTCATGGTCCTGCTGGTAAAGGCATGTCTGCTGCTGGCTTCCCAAGTGTAGCAGGGCAACACGCTGCTTATACTGAGAAGCAATTGACTGATTTCTATAATGCTAAGCGTACTAACGACGCTAGTAATGTTATGCGCGATATTGCTTCTCGTATGCACATGGATGAGATCAAAGCAGTTTCTAGCTACATTCAAGGTTTGAAATAACCTTCTTCTCTACTAGGCAATTCATCTATATTCAGTAGATTAAGTGTCATAGAGTGTAAAAAAGCGGCTTAGGCCGCTTTTTTTGTGGGTGCAATACCTACCTAAGATGGAACCTTTATGCCACAATCGCTGTCAATAACCCGTATAAATACTTATTGAACTATTGAACATCGTTTTGGAGATTTAAATGTTAGGACGTATCCTTGCTGGCGCTGCCATTCTTTTTGCTAGTATCACTGCTCTTGCGAGTGATGGTCACGACCACAAAGAAGCTCCTATTGCTGATATGAGCAAATCTTATAAATTAATTGCACAGCCACAAGCAGTTCCTGCTAATGGTAAAGTTCATATCGAAGAAATGTTCTGGTATGGCTGTGGTCACTGCTTTTCTCTAGAAGGCCATGTTGAAAGCTGGATATCTAAGTTACCTGCCGATGTTGAGTTCAGCCGTATACCTGCCATGTTTGGTAAGTCTTGGGTTATGCATGCTCAAATGTATTACATCGGTGAGACTTTAGGCATTACTGAACAATCTCACGGTGATATTTTCAAAGCGATTCACATGAAAGGCCAACGTCTACAGCGTAAGTCTGAGCAACAAAAATTCTTTGCCGCTTATGGTGTAAGTGAAGAAGACTTTAATAAAGCTTATAGCTCTTTCACGGTTAAGAGCCGCCTAAAGCAAGCAGATAAGCGTGTTCGTGCATATAAAATTAGCGGCGTTCCTGCCATCGTGGTTAACGGTAAATATCTAGTTGATGCGGCATCGGCTGGCGGTCAGCAAAATATTTTCAAAGTTGTTGATTATCTAATTGAACAAGAACGCAAATAACGTGCATGAGTAAACATGTAATCAGTTTATCTGATTTTCTTGACGGCTTGCCTCCTGCGGAGCAAGCCGGCGACATTCTTAACCTCATCAGCTTTAATATTCAGGTCGGAATTCAAACGGCTGGATATCATCATTACCTAACCCGCAGCTGGCAACATATGCTGCCGCACAAGCAAAGAGTTCCTACCCTTGATCGTATTGCAGATATTCTGCAACATTTCGATATAGCGGCCTTACAAGAGGCTGATGGTGGTAGTTGGCGCAGTGGCTTCATCAATCAAGTTGAACATCTTGCTCAGCAAGCTAACTTTCCCCATTGGTACCAACAAACAAACCGTGACATAAAACCGATTGCGAAACACAGCAATGGCTTGCTTTCACGCTTAGAACCCAGCCAAGTTGAATATCATAAACTACCAGGGTTATTACCTGGCCGTGGCGCTATGGTTATGCGCTTAGGCACAACCGACCCTATTGTAATTATCGTCCTTCATTTGGCATTAGGCACCAAAACCCAAGCGGAACAACTCGCCTATATCCACAGTCTTGTTGCTGACGCGCGCCATGTAATTATTATGGGGGATTTGAATAATCACGCCGAGCATTTGCTCACTAAAACGCCCCTTGCGGATATCAATTTCCAATCCGTTGATCCATTGCTCCATACCTTTCCTAGCTGGCAACCTCGAAGCGGATTAGATCACATACTGGTCAGCGAAAGTCTGCAAGTGAATAAGGTGGCTGTTTTGAATGCACCTATTTCAGACCATCTGCCAATCGCCATGCAAATTGAACTGCCTAAAGGCATTATTATTTAGCTGATTTTATTTAGAGAATTATCCAGCACTTTCTTTGAGGTTTTCTATACTGAAATAAATATCTGTTATAGCGGTGTAACCTCTATGTCGCAGCAAAGCGATAACTCAACTAAAAGTATCAATAAATGGCGTGATAAGTATTTAGACTTAATTGATCGCCATGATCAGCTAGAAAAGACCAGTGAAGCCAATCGTGACCAAATGCGACGGGCATTAGTGATGGTCTCTTTACTGGCTGAAGGCCAAGCTGATGAAATTGACCTGCCGCTATCAAAGCTGCGAGAGAGCATCAAACCGCAAAACAACAACAAGGGCCTAGAAAAAATCTTGGAAACCTTGCAAATTGAAGTCAATCGCTTTGAACAGCAATGGAAAATTAAAGCAGATCTATTACTCGAGGATATCCAGAAAGCGGCAAAGAAACTTTTACTATTACCTTGCGATAACCAACAAAAGAAGCAAATAACTCAAATCAGAAAACAGGCAAAAAATGCTCTGAAGAGTTGGACAGGGCATGCAAATCAATTAAAAAGCTGGAGCCACTTGATTGCCTCGTTAGAGCTTGTAGAAATTCAAAAAAGCTCTACTAATCATGCGGATAAAGAAAGCTCCGAAGAAAAGAATTCAGGATTCTTTAGTCGCTTATTTCAACGCGACGAAGATTCAGCAACGCCAGAAGTACCTCAATCAGATGACAAGCAGCCAGCCCTAAAGACTAAAAACGAACATATCCAAGCTGCTCCTATAAATCAAGAAGCACCATCGCAACCTGGATACGACCATATAGAACAAGAAATTAGCAACATGCTAACGAGTTTACTATGCCAGCTCGTTATTCCCGATCGTTTCTATGAACGCTTAGAAGCGTTAAAAGCAAAGCTAACAGGGAAATTAAACTGGTACGAACTCGTACCATTGCTTGAGCAAGTCGCAAACCTTGTGATTGATGCACTCGGCGACGGGCAAGAAGAGTTCGAACAGTTTTTACAAAGCCTTGATCACCGTTTAGAGACTATCCAGAATCTTGTTAACAAAGCTTCTCAAGGACAATTAGATCGGGGCAAGGCCCGAGACGCTTTTGAATCAATCCTTGAAGGTGAGGTTGACGAAGTTCGTTCTATTATTAATAGCAAGAATGATCTTGGTGAACTTGGGCATAGTATCAGCCAACATTTAGGCTTGATAATGACAGCGATGCAAGAATATCGATCAGAGGAAGATACCCGCGAAAGTGCGCTAACGGCTCAACTAGCGGATATGCAACAGAAACTCCATGAAATGGAAAAACTGGCCGAAGTTGCTCAACATGCTATTGAAGAACAGCGTAAAAAAGCAATGCATGATGCATTAACGGGCCTACCTAACAGAGAGGCTTACGATCAGCGACTTGATCAAGAAATAACTAGGCTTCAGCGTTATGGCAATAAACTGTCCTTAATGGTTTGTGATATCGATTTGTTTAAACGTATTAACGATAATTATGGGCACTTAGCAGGGGATAAAGTTTTAAAAATAATCGCTAAATCTCTACAGATAAATTTACGTGATAGCGATTTTATTGCCCGCTTTGGTGGAGAAGAGTTTGTTGCTTTAATGCCAGAAACATCAAGAGAAGAAGCAAAATTAGTCGCGGATAAACTTAGACAGAAAATTGAAAATAGCCCGTTTAGTTTCAAAAAAGAACCTGTTCAGATCACAATATCGTTTGGGATTAGTGAGTTTGCACAAAACGAAAGTGCTGATGAAGTATTTGCGCGTGCCGATAAAGCGCTTTATGAAGCTAAAGATAATGGCCGCAACCAAGTTAAATTAGGCTAACAAGATTCAAGTTGATTTACTAAACAGTCGCTTTACATTTAAGGGCCACTCACAAATCAAACTTGATTAATGGGTGGCTCTTAAAATTACATAGACATAATGTATTGCGCGTTAGCTTATTAACTACTTAGCAGCGTTCTGTAGTGCCGCGATACGATCATCTAGAGGTGGGTGACTAGAGAATAGTGCTGAAAGCTTACCTTCACCACGAATACCAAAAGCAACCAGCTCACCACTTAACTCACTTGGCTGATCATAAGTTTCTTTCAAGCGCATCAAGGCACTCGCCATAGCAGCATTACTGGTTAATGCAGCACCGGCTTCATCAGCACGATACTCACGACGACGACTGAACCATGCAACTATGGTTGAAGCCAAAATACCAAGTACAATTTCAGCCACGAAGGTCGTGATATAAAATCCAATACCCGGGCCATGTTCATTTTTGAATACGGCTTTATCAACAAAATTACCAATAATACGTGCAAAGAACATAACAAACGCGTTCACAACACCTTGAATCAAGGCCAGAGTCACCATGTCACCATTGGCTACGTGACCAATTTCATGGCCTAAAACAGCCTCCACTTCGTCTTTATTCATGCGCTGCAAAAGACCCGTTGATACGGCGACCAATGCGTTGTTTTTATTCCAACCGGTAGCAAAAGCGTTAGGAGCATCCGAATGAAAAATACCAACTTCTGGCATACCAATACCCGCTTTATCTGCCAGTGCTTTAACAGTGCCATGTAGCCACTGTTCAGATGCGTTCTGAGGTTGTTCAATAAGCTGAACACCCATGCTGCGTTTTGCCATCCACTTTGAAATAAGCAAAGAGACAATTGAGCCTGCCATGCCAAAAACTAAACAGAAGGCGAGTAGGTTATTAAGATTTAGGTTATTACCTTGTTCCAAATAACTGCCAACGCCTAAAAGGCTTAGCGTAATACTAGCAACTGCAATCACGGCTAAGTTAGTTGCTAAGAATAATATAATTCTCATCATGAAATATGCTCTCCTAATTCTCGGTAATAATTGAAACTTTCATATTATTGATTGTAATACTTTGGATATAAGTACTTTGGCATTTTTTACAATGACAAGTTGCTTTTAATTGAGTCATGAATTGTCAGCAGATGTCGTTAATAATAAATTAGCTCGCATACGCTCAATAACAGGCTTAGATTCAGGACGAACTCCTCTCCAGGCTGTAAATGATTCTGCTGCTTGTTCAACCAGCATGCCTAAACCATCTAATGTAGCGCCAGCATTCAAGTTGGCGGCCCATTGATTAAACACGGTAGGTTCAGGACCATACATCATGTCATAACAGGTTGTATTCGTATGAATAACTGTATCTGGAACCGGCGGTAAATCACCGCTCAAACTAGCAGAAGTGCCATTAATAATAAGATCGAACTGACCTTCTACCTGATCAAAGCCACAACCCGATATAATGCCAAGATCAGAAAATTCCTGCGCTAATGCTTCTGCTTTAGAAACTGTACGGTTAGCCAATACGATTTCGAGAGGATTCTCTTCTAATACAGGCTCTAGAATTCCACGAACTGCTCCACCAGCACCTAAAACAAGAACACGCTTGCCTTCAATTTCACAGCCATTATTAACAGTGATATCACGCACCATGCCAATACCATCGGTATTATCTGCGTGGACGGAGCCATCTTCTTTTTTAATCAGAGTATTTACAGCACCTGCGCGCAATGCGCGTGAAGAATACGTATCGGCATACTGCCAAGCGTCTTCTTTAAAGGGCACGGTGACATTTAAGCCAAGGCCATTGCGGAAGAAACCATCGGCTTCTTCTTTAAATTTTTCAAGCGGTACCAAGATGGCTGAATAAATCAGATCTTGCTGGGTTTGCTCAGCAAAAGCACTATGAATTTGCGGGCTTTTACTATGGTTGATGGGATTACCCATCACAGCGTATAAATCGCTCATGATTAAACCCAATCCTTATGAGGAAGGAAGTCTGTATATAATTTAGCTTCTGGGCTGCCTTCTTCAGGATGCCAGTTGTAATCCCAATGAGTCACAGGAGGTAGTGACATCAAGATCGATTCTGTACGACCATTCGACTGCAAACCAAAAATAGTACCGCGATCGTATACCAGGTTAAATTCAACGTAGCGACCACGACGGTAGCACTGGAATTTACGCTCGCGTTCACCAAACTCAGTGTCTTTACGTTTAGCGATAATCGGACAGTATGCATCTATGTATGAGTTTGCGACCGTTTGCATGAAATCAAAAGACTGATCAAAATCGATTTCACCATGCCAGCTATTCAAATCATCAAAGAATAAACCACCCACACCACGATTTTCATCGCGATGTTTCAAATAGAAATATTCATCACACCACTTTTTATACTTCGGATACACGTCCGCGCCAAAAGGCTCACAAGCATCTTTTGCGGTCTGGTGCCAAAAAACTACATCTTCTTCAAAGGCATAGAACGGTGTTAAATCAAACCCACCTCCAAACCACCAAACAGGTTCTTCACCTTCTTTTTCAGCAACGAACATACGTACGTTCGCATGAGACGTCGGAATATAAGGATTACGAGGGTGAATTACCAAAGAAACACCCATAGCTTGAAAACTACGCCCAGCAAGTTCTGGGCGGGCCGCTGTAGCAGATGCTGGTAACTCAGCTCCCATGACATGAGAAAAGTTTACGCCGCCTTTCTCAATAACAACGCCTTGTTCAAGTACTCGACTACGACCTCCACCGCCTTCTTCGCGCAACCAAGATTCTTCCATAAATTTACCACCGCCATCTTGCTCTTCTAGAGCATTGCAAATGCGATCTTGTAAATCTAATAAGAAGTCCTTTACGGCTTCAATTTCGATATGAGTAACTTTTTTGGTTTTAGCCTTGTCTTGGCTCATGTCTCGAGACTCTTTTAACTAATTCTAATATCAGACTCTATCTTACCCTTTGGCCGTCAAGAGTACGAATTTCTGAAGGTTTAGAATAACCTCCTAGTTCGCCAGGAAGGATGTAACCTAGCTGATTTTGAAAGTAATCTATTACTTCCTGAATTGACATTGCAGCACCTTCCCCCGAAGGGTTTGCCGATGTTGAAATAATAGGGCCGACCTCTGCACACAGTTTCTGAACCAAAGGATGACGACTAAAACGTACGGCAATACTATTATGCTGACCTCGAACCGATATAGGCACTGACGATTTACACGGTAAAATCCAAGTCACAGGGTGGAGATGCTCTTGCTCAATTTGCGCAATATCTTGCTCACTTAACGGCAATAAAAACGCTTCTATATCCGCTAAATCTGAGCACAAAAGGATCATGCCTTTCTCAAGCGGACGCTGCTTCAAACGTAGAATTTCTTGAATAGCTGCTTCATCGGTCCACAAACATCCTAAGCCCCAAACACCTTCTGTAGGATAAGCAATAACGCCACCAGATTTTAAGCTAGCAACCGCTTGCTGCAGGTGGTTTTTTTCTAGGGTATCGGGCACAGTAAACTCTTTCTGACTAAGGTTGTTGTTAATAACAGCACATTCAGCAGAATTATAGATGATGAATAATCATCCGCACAGCGTGCTTGCATAAGCTTACATAGAGCCATTAACACCGAACATANCCACCAGGCACTTGTGCCACCTGACTTTTTAATTCCATAAGAATTAATTGCTGAGTAATNTCCGAGACCGATAAACCCGTTCGGTTTACTAGGCTGTCAATNGCAGTTGGTACAACATCTAATGCTTGATAAATAACTTTTGCTGTTCCTTCCAGCGTTGGTACATTTNACTTTTCAGCCTCTACAGCGCGCATATCAAGTGCTAAATCAGAATTCAACAGCCCGATAATATCGGCTGCGCCTTCAACCAAACTCGCGCCTTCTTTAATTAACTGATGGCATCCACGACTCAGCGGATTAGTAACAGCACCCGGTAGCGCAAAGACTTCTCGCCCTTGCTCCACAGCCAGTTTTGCCGTAATTAAAGANCCGCTTTTATACGCAGCTTCAATCACTAAGGTACCTAAACTAATTCCGCTCACAATCCGATTACGTCTGGGGAAATGTTGAGCCAGAGCTTTAATATCTGGCAAATGCTCTGATAGTAAAACNCCTCCTGCCGCCACAATATGATCCGCTAAAGCCTGATGCCGCTTTGGGTAAATAGNCTCTAAGCCTGACCCTAATACCGCTATCGTTTTCCCTTTCCCGAGTCCTGTAGAATTGCTCAAAGCACCTTTATGAGCTTCTCCATCGATACCAATCGCAAGGCCACTGATAANATGCCAGTCTGATGTAACTAGTTGTTTAGCGATAGTGAATGCTTGCTCACGTCCGTAATGACTTGGGTTTCTACTTCCTACAATGGCAATAGAGCCTTGGTTCAACAATTCAGGATTACCACGATAGAAAAGAAAGATAGGCGCATCTCTTAAAACTTTAAGTGCGTCTGGGTAGTTAGTGTCGTCAGGAATTAAAATGCCGCAATCAGGCTGCTGGCACCAAGCTTGAATTTTACGCCAGCCCGACACAACGAAAGTATTCGGATCAGTAGAAGTGCGGAGTTGCTGCCACTCATTGGCGCGATCAGGCTTTAAGCCAAAAGAAATTAAGTCNTCAGAAGTACAATCTGCCAAAGCAGAGCAAGTTGGCAGCTGCTCTCTAATTTTGTTCAGCGCAATACTGCCAATGCCAGGGATGCTTGATAGAGTCCACCAAGCAAAAAGCAACTCATCCTTGAGCATGCTATTTCCTCATATTTACAATTTTATTTTTCTACAAATCGACCGTTTTAGTAAGGGCTTCGAACTTGGTCGCCAACTCTTAGTACTTGCGTTGCTTTAACAACAAGCGCATAAGACAATTTTTCGTAAGCTCTAAATACCATTAACTGACCCGCTTTTTCGGAAGGTAGACGAATTCTCTCATCCTTAGCGCGATCACGAATCATCTCACCTTTTTTCATGATATCCAGAACAGCACCTTCCGTAACGCCATCGCGAATACCNTTGTTGATNACAATCATACTGTACTGACCAACTTGAGTTACACCACCCGGAACAGAGATAATATAGCCGTCTACGTAGTCATCTGGTGCCTTTGGCTGAAAGCGAGCCGTGATCTTGCGATTCTCAGTAGTTAACAAGCGATCGCCTTCAACTACTTGCTGACTGGTTTTAACCAAATCTAACGTTACGATATCTTTTTCAAGCGCTTTAACATTTGCCAAACCAATTTCTTTCGCTTCTAGGCCCAGTACTTCATCAGTCACTGGATCACGATAGATTTCACTTGATCGAAAAAGACCATATGCGTTTGCAGTGCCGTCAGTGAAATCTCCACGAGCGTAAGCTGTACCACCAGCTCCATTCATGATTCGACCACCACCAGCAGCGACAACGTAAGGGGCATTATTTAATTCTTGCTCTTCAACAATACGGTTATTCACAATAAATGGCATAATTGCATCCATTGGAATCGTAGGAATCGCAGATTCAATAGGTTCAATTCGTGCTGTAGGGCTCATTTTCACCGTACGACTTTCTTCGCCACGAGAAACAACTGTGACTCGAACCTCGCCATTAATGCTCATCAAACCAATAATATCGCCCGGGAAAATCAGATGCGGGTTTTTAATTTGGTTATTTTGGTACCAAATGTTCGGCCATTGCCAAGCATCATCGGAATACTTTTCAGCAATTCCCCATAAAGTATCACCTTTTTTAACCGTATAACGCTCAGGAGCGTCTGGTTTTAGCGTTAAAGCGTGACTAATAGTGCTTACTACTAGAAAAAACGCTGTAATTAGGTAACGAACTGTTTTGCTCATCCTATATTCCCTTTATCATTGGCACATCTGCCAACAGTCTTGGTTTGCCTTGTTATTTTTTAAGACGCTATTTACTAATAATTAGCTCTAACTATGACATATTAGCAAGTTAAGCCCCAATAGTAATATAAGTGCATCACATCTATGGCCATATTAGAAATACTAGAGTACCCAGATAAGCGTCTGCGTACCATTGCAAAACCCGTAACAGAAGTCACGGATAAAATTCGAAAAATTGTCGATGACATGTTCGATACTATGTATGAAGCCCCTGGAATTGGCCTCGCAGCCAGTCAGGTAGACGTTCATTTGCGTATTGTAACAATGGATCTATCGGAAGATAAGTCTGAGCCTATGGTCTTTATTAATCCAGAGGTAACTGTTTTAGACGGTGAATTAGAAAGCATGCAAGAAGGCTGCTTATCGGTCCCTGGGTTTTATGAAGACGTTACCCGTATTGAGCACTGCCTTGTAAAAGCGCTCGATCGTAATGGTGAAGCCTTTGAATTAGAAGCTCGCGGTTTATTAGCAGTTTGTATTCAGCACGAACTTGATCATCTNGAAGGTAAGCTAATGGTGGATTATTTATCTCCTCTCAAGCGTAACCGCATCAAGTCTAAGCTTGAGAAACAACATAAGTTAGCAGCGCGCCACAATCGTCGCTAAGACATTGCTGACGCTAGTATCTGATTTTAGCTATTTAAAGAGATAATATGGACGCTCTGAATATTGTTTTTGCCGGTACGCCGGATTTTGCGGCTGGGCATTTACAAGCCTTAATCAACAGTCGTCATAATGTGGTGGGTGTTTATAGCCAACCAGATCGTCCAGCTGGGCGTGGTAAGAAGTTGCAGCCTAGCCCAGTAAAGCAGGTTGCGTTAGAGCACGATATACCTGTTTTTCAACCTCTGAATTTTAAGCAAGAAGGTTCTATTGAAGAACTAAAAGCCTTGAATGCCGACATAATGATTGTCGTGGCATATGGTTTATTNCTGCCATTNGCCGTATTAGAAGCGCCTAAAATGGGTTGTTTNAACGTACACGCGTCTATTCTTCCNCGCTGGCGTGGNGCTGCACCNATTCAGCGAGCNATTCAAGCGGGGGATACCGAAACNGGNATNACCATCATGCAAATGGATGTCGGTTTAGATACTGGTGATATGCTGAGCAAAACCTTCATTGAGATTAAAGCCAATGAAACTGGTGGCAGCCTACATGATCGCTTATTAGAGAAAGGCCCTAGTGCTTTATTACAAACTCTAACTTTATTGCAAGCTGGTGAAACTATTGCAGAGAAGCAAGACGACTCATTAGCCAACTACGCGCACAAATTGAAAAAAGAAGAAGCCTTAATTGACTGGACCTTAAGCGCAAAAGAGATTGAGTTAAATGTCCGCGCCTTCAATCCATTTCCTTGTGCTTATACATTGCTCGGCGATCAACGCATCAAGGTATGGCAAGCGATTGCACTGGGCGAACCGACAAAACTACTTCCAGGCACAATCGCACGCGTAAGCACTGACGGGCTTGATGTCGCAACAGGGTCAGGCTTGATTCGACTATTGAACATCCAATTGATCGGCAAGAAAGCCATGAGTATTCGTGATTTTATTAATGGTCAGCCTAACTTATTTCAGCCACAGCACATGTTTGCTAGCCAGGCCTAATTAACTATGTCCAAACCAAGCATGTCCAAACCAAGCATGTCCAAACCAACAAGCTTTGATGCGTCAACGTTTACTGTAAAAACGCCTCCTACAAAAAATATCCGCGCCACTGCTGCACGAGTTTTAACTCAGGTGCAGCATGGCCAATCTTTAGCCCAGTGCTTACCTGCCGCCGAAGAAAAAGTTGAGTTTGACGATATCCCGTTTTTACGCGAGCTTTGCTACGGTAGCTGCCGTTGGTATTTCCGCTTAAATGCCCTAGCTAAGATGCTTTTGCAGAAACCATTTCATGACGACGATGAAGACCTGCATCAGTTATTAATTATTGGGTTATACCAATTAAATATTCAGAAAAAAGCCGCTCACGCTGCCATTTTTGAAACCGTTGAAGCCGCTGCAAGCCTTGATAAGCCTTATTGTAAGGGTGTTATCAATGCTTGCTTACGTCGCTACGATCGTGAGCACGTTGAGCTGATAGAGTCACTTGGCAACAACCCAGTTACTCTACATAGCCACCCAAAATGGTTAGTGAAAGCACTCAANAAAGCTTGGCCTGATAATTATTTAGAAATCATGGAGGCGAATAACCAACACCCTCCATTTTGCATTCGGGTTAATCAAATTCACCATAGCCGTGAAGAATACTTAGCCTTACTAGATCAATCAGGGATTCCAGCCAGTGCAGGTAAACATGCTAAACACAGCATCTACCTTGATCACGCGATGAATGTATTTGAATTGCCAGGNTTTGAAGACGGCTGGTGNAGTGTTCAAGATGAAGCCGCACAACTTGCTGCTGAATTATTAGAACCACAAGCCGGTGAAAATATCCTTGATGCTTGCGCAGCACCAGGTGGTAAAACCTGTCATATTTTAGAAAGTGCCAATGATCTAAAAGTCACTGCCATTGATTTAGAAGAAAAACGCTTGGCACGCGTGAGCGANAACTTAGAGCGCTTGCANTTAGAAGCTAAAACCATCGCCTGTGATGCTAACAATATTGGTGAATGGTGGGATGGTGAATTATTCGACCGTATTTTATTAGATGCCCCTTGTGCGGCCATTGGCGTTATTCGTCGCCATCCAGACATCAAGCTACTTCGCCTAAAAGAAGACATTGAACAGTTAGCAGATGTTCANTTAGGCCTATTAAAAACACTTTGGTCAACTCTAAAACCTGGTGGGCGCTTAGTCTATGCAACCTGTTCGGTGATGCCTATGGAAAATGCGACAGTAATTGATACTTTTATTGCAGCACAAAATGATGCACATCAGGACGTTCAGGTTTATAGTCTTCAAGATAGAAGCTGGGGAATTCATAGCGGCCATGGTCGACAGTTATTTCCTCAACTCGCAATCGAATCAGACACTGGCGAAGTGATAGAGCAGGGTCATGATGGGTTTTATTACGCAGTCTTAGAAAAGAAGAAGTAGTGTGAAGATAATAATTCTAGGCGCAGGCCAAGTTGGCGGTACCTTGGCGGAAAATCTCGCCAACGAGCAAAACGACATCACAGTAGTCGATACCGATTCTCAGCGCTTGCGTGAATTACAAGACTCTATCGATATTAAAACGGTTACGGGAACAGCGTCTTACCCTCAAGTATTACGCCAGGCTGGAGCAGATGATGCGGACATGTTAATTGCCGTGACGAACTCTGACGAAACCAACATGGTTGCTTGCCAGATTGCTTATACCTTATTTCGCACCCCAACTAAGATCAGCCGCATTCGCTCAAACGCCTATTTAAAACAGAAAGATCTTTTTAAATCAGATGCGTTTCCTATCGATGTTCTAATTTCACCAGAGCAAGTTGTTACCAACTACATCAAGCGCTTATTAGAATACCCTGGGACTTTACAGGTATTGGATTTCGCCGATGAAAAGGTTCAGTTAGTTGCTGTTCGTGCTTATCACGGCGGTTTGCTAGTTGGACAAGAACTTAGAAAATTAAAAGAACATATGCCTTCGGCCGACACGAAAGTAGCGGCAATTTACCGTCGAGGCCAAGCAATATTACCCTCAGGCGAAACCGTCATTGAAGTTGATGATGAAGTGTTTTTTATTGCGGCCAAAAACCACATAAAAAAAGTGATGAGTGAACTTCGTCGAGAAGAGCATTCTTATAAGCGTATTTTGATTGCAGGCGGTGGCAACATAGGTTATCGCTTAGCGAAAACTTTAGAAACGAAATATCGCCTAAAACTTATTGAACATGGGCGGGGGCGGGCTAAATTTCTTAGCGAAAACCTCGCTAAGACTGTTGTTCTTATGGGTAGTGCGACAGACCAGGCATTGTTGGAAGAAGAGAATATCGAAAATATCGATGTTTTTTGTGCCGTTACCAACGATGATGAAACCAACATCATGTCTTCAATGCTGGCCAAGCGTTTAGGTGCACGTAAAGTAATGACCTTAATTAATAAGGCAGCTTACGTAGACTTAGTGCAAGGTGGTGTTATTGATGTTGCCATTTCGCCACAGCAAACCACCATTGGTAGTTTGTTAACCCACGTTCG
>PAOL01000066.1 GCA_002708475.1 Oleispira sp.
GCAATAACACTTGTCCCTTTGGGTGGGTCATCGGCATTAATCTGAGTTTGAACACCAAACGCCATGCGTAATTCACCGGCTAAACGCTTGAACTTCATCGCGTCCATTTCGGCAAATGATAATAATAAAACGAAGAAACACATCAGTAATGACATTAGATCGGCAAATGTCATTACCCATGCAGGAATACCCGCAGGACATTCACAGACTTCTTCTTCCTCATCACTCATCCCTGACTACTCCGCTACCGCACGTTGTTTCTCTTTGACATAATTTTGCAGCATCGCTTCAATAACCCTAGGGTTTTGGCCGCCTTGAATAGCAATTAAAGCATCAACAATCATGGATTGAATTAAGCCCTCTTGCTCGGCGCGCAATACTAATTTATCGGCCATAGGAATCATGATCATGGTGGCCATCATGGCACCATAAAGTGTCGTTAGAAGCGCAACCGCCATCGCAGGACCAATAGATTTAGGGTCATCCATGTTTGCGAGCATGGCTACAAGACCAATCAGCGTACCAATCATTCCCATTGCTGGGCCAACATCGCCCATGTGAGTAAAAAAAGTAGCGCCGTATTTATGTCGTTCTTGTGCTAATTTCATATCTTTACCGAGTAAAGCTTTAACGACTTCTGGGTCGTGTCCATCAACGAGTAGCTGTATGCCTTTAGCAAGAAAGTCGTTACTCACTTCTTTGCCTTCAAGCGATAACAAACCGCTTTTACGGGCTAGGCCAGCAAGTTCAACTGCTTCTTCGATGATTTCTTCTGGTTTACTGACTTTAAACATAAAGGCCTTAGCCATGATGCCGAAAGAACCAAAAAATGCGCCGATTTCGAACTTCATAAGTACAACAAATAAGCTCCCCCCGACCACGATGAGCAAGGATGGCACGTTGACGAACATCATAATGTCGCCGCCTAGAACCATTGCCATGACCACAAGGCCGAAGGCTCCTAAGATACCAACCAGAGATGCGAGATCCACTGCTGCTCCTTTAGATATTGATAAAATCTATGTTTATTGAGGTGTTTATAAAAAGTGTAGACAAAGATTTTTATTCTGCTGCAATTCTGGCCATAAGAATATGAAGGAATTCGTTACTTGATTAGAACGGAATGCTCGGTTAGTGTGGCGCGACTAAGAGACGGCTTAAAGCAAAAAAACAGGTGTACTATGGCGAAAACAACCTTCCATTTTGAACAGTCCCTAGCGGAATTAGAAAGTTTAGTTGAACGCATGGAGTCTGGAGATATGACTCTAGAGGATTCCTTGAAGGCGTTTGAGCAAGGGATTAAGTATACCCGAGACTGTCAGAATGCTTTGACTAAAGCAGAGCAAAAGGTACAGCTGTTATTGCAAAAAAATGGCCAGATGGAAGCCCAGCCTTTTGTTTCAACTTCGGCAGAGGGTGAAGAGTAAATTCCCATGACCTCATCTAGTGTAAGCTTTCAACAACAACTTAGTGACAGCCAGCAACGTTGTGAAAACGCCCTCAATTCCGCGCTTCATCAATTAAATATTAGCGATGATTATTTAGCAGACGCAATGGCATATAGCCTGTTTAATGGTGGCAAACGTGTGCGTCCATTTCTTGTGCAAGCGACAGCGCAAGCGTTAGGTATTAATGATGCAAGAGTCGATATCGCCATGGCTGCTATCGAGATGGTGCACAGTTATTCGCTAGTGCATGATGATTTGCCGGCGATGGACGATGACGACTTACGCCGTGGTCAGCCGACTTGCCATATCAAATTTAATGAGGCGACCGCGATTCTTGCTGGTGATGCGTTATTAACCGGAGCGTTTGAGATTTTGGCCGATATGCCAGCAGACTTTTCTATCGCTCAACGTTTACAATTAATTCGTTTATTAAGCCAAGGTTCTGGTGCTTCTGGAATGGTGGCAGGGCAAGCGATCGACCTGGCTTCTGTGGGCAAAGATGTTGACCTTCCTCACCTTGAGCGTATGCATGCTTATAAAACCGGTGCGCTTATTCGCATTAGTGTCTTAATGGGTGCTCATTGCGGTAATCCAGATTCAGAAACCCTCAGACATTTAACGACGTACGCCAATGCCATTGGTCTTGCGTTTCAAGTGCAGGATGACATCTTGGATATTGAAAGTGATACGGTGACACTCGGCAAACAACAGGGTGCTGATGTGGCATTGAATAAGCCTACATACCCTGCGCTCCTAGGCTTAGAAGGCGCTAAGGATAAGGCTAAGCAATTGCACCAACAGGCTTTAGAAGCACTGAAGAACCTTTCTGGTGATACATTAGCTTTGGCGCAACTTGCTGACTACATCATTACTCGCAATCATTAATCCCTGTCCTAGATGTATTATTGGTTCTACTTGGAGTGCGAGACGGGTAGAATAGCGAACTTTCTATAATGAATTTGTGCATGTGGGCGAAAAGATTATTATTTCCCCTTCAATGCCGGCTAAATCGTGAAGTGCATGTTTACTGAAATACCAAGTGAAAGACCATCAACGCCTCTATTGGACTCTGTGACCAATGCGGCAGACCTGCGCTTATTAGCTTTAGATCAACTTGAGCAATTTAATCACGAACTTCGCGAATATCTAATTTATAGTGTTGGCCAATCAGGCGGACACTTTGGTGCGGGCTTAGGCGTTGTTGAACTGACTACTGCCCTTCACTTTGTATTCGATACGCCCAACGACAAATTAGTTTGGGATGTTGGTCATCAAGCTTACCCGCATAAAATTATTACGGGGCGTCGTGAGCAAATGCCGCTAATTCGAAGTAAGGAAGGCCCAGCGGCTTTTCCACTACGCAGCGAAAGTGAATACGATACTTTTGGTGTTGGCCATTCAAGCACTTCAATCAGCGCGGCAATGGGCATGAGCTTAGGCATGCGCGCGATGGGTAAAGACAATCAAGCCGTTGCCATTATTGGTGATGGTGCAATGACCGCAGGAATGGCGTTTGAAGCGCTGAATCATGCAGGTCATGAAAAAGCCGATATGTTGGTTATTCTGAATGATAACGACATGGCAATTTCCGATAACGTTGGTGCTTTGAATAAGTACTTTACTCGCCTTTGGTCTAGCCCTACTTATACGTCATTGCGTGAAGGAAGTAAGAAAATACTGCAAAAGAGTGCAACTGCTTGGGAATTCATGCGTAAGACCGAAGAGCACATGAAAGCGATGGTCGCGCCGGGCATCTTCTTTGAAGAATTAGGCTTTAATTATTATGGCCCAATTGATGGCCACGATACGGAAGAGCTGGTGCACACACTTGCTAATCTGAAGAAATTGCCAGGGCCAAAAATTCTGCATGTGGTGACTAAAAAGGGCAAAGGCTTTGCGCCTGCGGAAGCGCAGCAAATTAAATACCATGCGTTAAAGAAACAAGCTTCAGCATCAGCCCCGACCGCAGTTGCAAAACCAACGTATTCCAATGTGTTTGGTGATTGGTTATGCGATATGGCGGAAGTGGATAATCGCCTAATGGGGATTACTCCGGCAATGCGTGAAGGCTCGGATATGATCCGATTCTCTGAACTTTATCCTAAGCGATATTTTGATGTGGCCATTGCTGAGCAGCATGCCGTTACACTGGCTGCTGGTATGGCTTGCGAAGGTGCTAAGCCTGTTGTCGCAATTTACTCGACCTTTTTACAGCGTGGTTATGATCAGCTGATTCACGATGTCGCCTTGCAAAATCTTGATGTGATGTTTGCAATTGATCGCGCAGGGCTGGTGGGTGAAGACGGTCCAACCCATCACGGTGCTTACGATTACAGTTTCTTACGCCCGATTCCTAATATGGTCATTATGGCACCGTCAAATGAAGACGAATGTCGCCAGATGCTATACACAGGTTATCAATATCAAGGGCCAACTGCCGTTAGATACCCGCGTGGTTCAGGGGTAGGTGCCGAAGTGAAAACTAAGATGGAATTATTGGAAATCGGCAAAGGCATTATGCGTCGTCAGCGTCCTGTCGAGACTCAAGGCGATGCTAAGACTAATGAGACTAATGGAAAGTCGATTGCGGTGTTAGCTTTTGGCTCGTGCGTGAATTTTGCTTTAGATGCGGCGGAAGAATTAGCGGAGCAAGGCATTGAAATTAGCGTTGCTGATATGCGTTTTGTGAAACCATTAGATGAAATGCTAGTAACTGAGCTAGCTGAGTCTCACGACGAATTAATCTGTATTGAAGAAAATGCGACTATGGGTGGAGCAGGATCGGCAGTATTGGAATTTCTAGCGAAGCAAGGGTTGCACACTTCTTGTCAGCTAATGGGAATACCTGATCGCTATATCGAACATGCATCCCCAGTTCAGCAGTTTGAAGATATAGGTATCGACAAAGCATCGATTGTCGATAAAGTTAAACAATGTTTATAGCGCGCATAGATTATGCGCTCATGGACGACGCTAATTAAGCGTCGTCATCTTGATGACTTACCGTACTAACGGCTGCAGCGCTATTATTTAAATAGTGACCTAGCTTACTCGCTTTGGTATTCAAATAACCATCATTATGTGGGTTGCGACCAACTTCAATTGCCACGCGTTCTAAAACATTCACCCCAGCTTCTGAAAGCGCTTTCACTTTACGAGGGTTATTTGTCATTAAGCGAATGGCCTTAACGCCTAAGTGCCCAAGCATTGGTTGGCACATGTCGTAGGTACGCATATCGGCACCAAAACCTAAGCGCTCGTTCGCTTCTACTGTATCTGCACCTTGGTCTTGAAGGTTGTATGCTTTAATCTTATTTAATAGACCAATACCGCGACCTTCTTGGCGAAGATATAACACCACTCCACGACCTGCTTCTGCCACAGAGCTTAACGCTGTTTCTAGCTGATATCCGCAATCACAGCGCATACTGAAAAGTGCATCACCCGTTAAGCATTCTGAATGAGCGCGTGCCAAAACAGGTTCACCAGAACCGATATCTCCCATCGATAGGGCAACATGCTCCTTCCCTGTACTTTCGTCTTCGAAGCCATGCATAGTGAAAATGCCAAAAGGTGTTGGCAATTTAGAGGAGGCGATGTATTTAATGCTCAAAGGAAAACCTCGGGTGCTTGAAATCAATAACCGTGATAAAGCGGCTAACAAGCAGGCAATTAACGGTGGTTATATAAATAGGGCGCGCATTTTAACAAGATTAATGGCTACTGCCTAATCTTGGGGCAGGGTAATGTTAATTCAACCTTGATATGATACGAAATTGATTATTAATTTACTTATTGGCTAGGCCGTTCAGAATGATATGGATTTTAGTTTTTCTTTTGGTGCTCGGATTGTTTTTCTTTCCACAGTGGTGGGTAGGGCGAGTGCTTAAGCGACATAGCGATGAACGCGATGACTTCCCCGGTACAGGTGGAGAGCTTGCTCAACACCTAATTGAAGTACATGGTCTTGAAGGCGTAAAAGTTGAAGCAACTGAAGGTGGTGACCACTATGACCCTATAGATAAAATGGTCAGGTTAACGCCAGATAAACTTGATGGACGCTCATTAACGGCCATAGTTGTAGCTGCTCATGAAGTGGGCCATGCGATTCAAGATCACAATAAAGAAAAAACCTTTAATGCTCGTATTACTGCGGCTAAGTTTGCCAATGTTGCTCAGCAAATTACTCCGATTGCCTTTTGGTTAAGTCCCATATTGGCTTTTGTAAGCCCTGTAGTGAGCCGACTGACATTAGGAATAGCGATACTATCGATATTGGCCAGCACGCTAGTGCATCTTATTACCTTACCCGTAGAATGGGATGCAAGTTTTGGAAAAGCATTGCCTATTTTAGAGAAGGGCGAGTATCTTAATGAACAAGATATGAAAGACGCGCATCAAATCTTATTAGCGGCTGCTCTGACGTATGTTGCAGGTTCGTTAGCTAGCTTATTGAACGTATGGCGCTGGTTACGATACTTTAGGCGCTGATGTTTCATAATTAAATTGTTATAAAATTTGGCAAGTGAGATAAACAATGAATAAAACAAGAATTACTTTATTAATCCCTCTAGTGCTTGGGTTTAAGAAATTTGCTTGTATCTTATTTGTGGCCAGTATTGGTTTCACATTAACAGGATGTGCCTCAAACCCAGAACCTGGAAGAGCGAATCAAAGCCATCAGGGGTTTGCTATGGAGACTGCGCAGCTGCACTCGACTAAGAGCCGTAGCGTGAATTCTAATGATGAGGGCGATGGGGATCAATCTCAGAAGCTGATTAAGCGCAGCTGGCTAACACTGGGAGTAAAAGACCTTACACAAGCCGAAATTCAAGCAAAGACCATTGTTGAACAGCAGTCGGGGTATATAAATAATACTAACGGTAGTGAAGGTAAGTCATTTAATTTATCCATTCGTATACCACAAGATCAATATGTCGAGACATTAGAAGCACTGAGAGCAGTAGGCGAAGTGATTTCAGATAATGAAAATGTCCGAGATGTTAGTACCGAATTTATTGATAATAAGGCGCGCTTAGCGAACTTATATAAATTACGTGATCGCATCCAATTATTATTAAATCGAGCTGATCGTATTGATGATATTCTAAAAATTGAGCGTGAGCTGAATCGTACTCAAAGTGAAATAGATCGCTTAGAAGGCCGAATGAAATACTTAAATAGCCAAGTCGATTATGCAACGATTGAATTGACTGCTGAAAAGCAAAAAACTTACGGGCCGCTGGGATACTTCTTTATGGGGATATGGTGGGGTGTAGAGAAACTGTTTGTGTGGGACCAGTAGAGTATTCAGAAGAAGAGGAGGAGCCTCTTCTTTTATCTGGCTAACCCTTAATAATCCTTATATGAAGTACGCCAATCCTTGCACACAAGCTAAGGCAAATATGCCTGCTAATACATCATCAATCATAATGCCAAATCCACCATGAACCTTTTCATCTAACCATTTGATGGGCCAAGGTTTTAAAATATCGAAGAAGCGGAAAAGAATAAAACCGATGACGACCCACTCGATGCCTGATGGTAACGCTAGGTAGGTTATCCACAATCCAATCCATTCATCCCAAACAATCCCTCCGTGATCGTGGACACCTAAGTCCTTTGAGGTTTGTTCGCAAAGATAAACACCAAAAGCAAAGCCAGAGATAAGCACGCATAGATACGGAATTAATGGCACGTCTTGTAACAAAAGCCACCAAAATGGGATTGCCGCCAAGGTACCGAATGTACCAGGGGCTTTAGGGGCGCAGCCAGAGCCTAGGCCAAATGCCAACAGGTGAATTGGATTACGTAGATTGGGTTTAACCGTCGAGGTCATTTCACTGATCCATTTTTAAAATGTGAACTTAAAAAAGTTAAAATTAAGTAAAAACATTATGATAAATCATAATCGCTCTAGCATCTTAGATTATTTCAGCTATCTTAAGGTGCATAATTATTAATGCAGTCTCCAAATGAGGTTGCAGCAGTCATTACAGTTGTTATTTATTTAGATTTATCTTCGTCTTATTAAGGTTTCTCATGTCGGACAGTATCAGTCGTATTCCTAAAATCGTTTGGTTATTTACACCCATTTTAGCCGTTAGCTTTGTCGCATTTTTGTTCTATTTAAAAACGGTACCTTCTGGTGATGAGCTGGATGCAGTGAAAGGTGATGCCAAAAAGGTATTTCAAACCGGTGTGCAAAGAGCAAAAGAAGAAGCGCAGAAAGAAGTTGAAAAACAAATTAGCAAGCCAGGTTACGATTTTTATAAGCTGTTAGAGAATAGTGATGTACCCGTGCCAAAAGCAGAAGATTCGCATTACCAATCTACGCCTAAAACGGATGTGGCAAAATATGAATATACGCTGCAAGCCGCTTCATTTAGATCAAGCGAACAAGCCGATAGCCTTAAAGTTACCTTGATACTAGAGAACTTAAATACGGCTATTGAAGAAGTTGACGTTAAAGGTACGCAATACTTCCGTGTAATGGTTGGCCCGTTTATCAATCGATCTAAAATGAATAAAGCGCAGGATATTCTAGCCAACCATAGAATCAATGCGCTTGTGATCAAAAAGCCTATTGCTGAATAACTGTCATCAAAATATCAATAATATTTATGATTATGGATAAATAGTCACAGCAGTTTGTCGTTTCATCTTTCATTCATTCGGATTATTCTGAGCGCCTCATGGTAAATAGAGATAAGCCAGTGCTGTCAGTTACACCAGCTCCGTCGCCTTTAATGGCAATACCCAACAAAACTCAATTCAATCGAAGTGAACTTGAAGCCTGTAGTACAGGTGACTTGTTTTCTGGTAGTGATGCGCGCTTGCCTGCAGATCAACTACTAATGATGGACAGAATTGTCGATATTAAGCCTCATGCGGGTTTATTTAAAAAAGGTGAAATTAGAGCTGAATTTGATATTAACCCTGAAGTTTGGTTTTTTAAGCACCATTTTATTGGCGATCCATTAATGCCAGGCAGTTTAATGCTTGAAGGACTCTGGCAAACCCTTGGCTTTTATCTTGGCTGGAGCGGTTACTCCGGCAAAGTGCGAGCGTTAGGAGTCGGTGATCTAAAATTGAAAAGTGAAATTCGACCTGATGCAGGCTGTATCGAGTATAAAATCAACATTCGCCGCATTGTTGCACGTCAAAGTGTATTGGCAATTGCTCAAGGCAGTATTTATCAGGGTGGACGTGAAGTTGCGGCTGCCAAAGATCTTCGTGTAGGTATGTTTCAGGGTTGAATTCCTCCGTCATTGCCCCCAATTAGTTTGAATCACGATTGCTATCACATCTTTTTATTAAGGCAATCCATCGAATTTGGGGAATAGTACATGACAACAATTGTATCCGTACGACGTGGTGATGAAGTCGTCATAGGCGGTGACGGCCAAGTATCATTAGGCAACACCGTAATGAAAGGCAATGCTAAAAAAGTGCGTCGTTTATTTAATGGTAAAGTCCTTGCGGGTTTTGCTGGGGCAACGGCTGATGCATTCACTTTATTTGAGAAGCTTGAAGCTCAGCTACAAAAGAATCAGGGCCAACTCACACGAGCTGCAGTAGAGCTTGCAAAAGAGTGGCGCTCAGATCGCGCTTTACGCAAATTAGAAGCCATTCTTGCAGTAGCTGATCATACGGCTACTTTAATCATTACCGGCAATGGTGATGTACTTCAGCCAGAAGATGACCTTGTAGGCGTTGGCTCTGGTGGTAATTATGCATTAGCGTCTGCTCGTGCACTTCTTGATAATACCGATCTATCTGCTCGCGACATCGTAGAAAAAAGCCTAACTATTGCTGGCGATATCTGTGTCTTTACCAATCAAAATTTTACTATTGAATCCATGACTGCACCGGCCGAAATTAAAGCCATAGCTGCCACTGAAGGGGAAGCATAATGAGTCAGATGACCCCAAGAGAAATTGTTCACGAACTAGATCGTCATATTATTGGTCAAAGTGAAGCTAAACGAGCAGTAGCCATCGCGTTGCGAAACCGCTGGCGTCGTATGCAGTTAAACGAAGAGCTGCGCGAAGAAGTTACCCCTAAGAATATTTTAATGATTGGCCCAACAGGTGTGGGTAAAACTGAAATTGCCCGCCGCTTAGCCAAGCTAGCGAATGCACCCTTTATTAAAATTGAAGCAACTAAATTTACCGAAGTTGGTTATGTNGGTAAGGATGTTGAATCNATTATNCGTGACTTAGTTGAAACTGGTTTCAAAATGCTGCGTGAGCAGGAAATGGANAAAGTTGATCAGCGTGCTTATGAAGCGGCTGAAGAGCGTATCCTTGATGTGTTGTTACCGCCAGCTCGTACGACTGAAAAAGCTGAGTGGGATACAACAGAAGAACCGAAAAAAGAAGATTCTTCAGCGCGTCAGATCTTCCGTAAAAAATTACGTGAAGGCCAGNTAGATGATAAAGAAATTGAAATTGATTTAGCACAGCAAGCTCAAGCCAATGTTGAAATTATGTCGCCTCCTGGTATGGAAGAAATGACCAACCAGTTACAAAGCATGTTTTCAAATATGGGNGGCGATAAAAAATCTAAACGTAAATTAAANATTAAAGATGCGTTTAAACAAATCAAAGACGAAGAAGCGGCGAAGATGCTNAACGTTGATGATTTAAAAGCGCGTGCTTTAGAAGTGGTTGAACAAAACGGTATCGTATTTATTGATGAAATCGATAAAGTTTGTAAACGTCAGGAAAGTGGTTCTGGNGGTGACGTATCTCGCGAAGGTGTTCAGCGTGATTTGCTGCCATTAATTGAAGGCTGCACCGTAAGCACTAAATATGGCATGATTAAAACGGATCATATCTTGTTTGTTGCTTCAGGTGCTTTCCACCTATCAAAACCTTCCGACTTGATTCCAGAGTTACAAGGTCGTTTACCCATACGTGTTGAATTGCAGGCGTTAACGCCAGAAGATTTACAGCGTATTTTAACTGAACCTAAGGCTTCGTTAACTGAACANTATGTTGCATTGTTAAAGACTGAAGGCGTAGATTTNAGCTTTACTCCAGAAGGCGCTAAACGTATTGCTGAAGTGGCTTTTGAAGTTAACGAAAGCACAGAAAATATTGGTGCTCGTCGCTTGCATACTTTATTAGAGCGGTTATTAGAAAAAGTGTCTTTTGAAGCAGCNGATTTAACAGAAGCTGTTGTGGTTGATGCGGAATACGTTAATGAACATCTTGGCAAAATTGCTCAGGATGAAGACCTTAGCCAATTTATTCTATAAGAATATATTCAGTATGAATTAACGGCTATTTTTATTAGTCGTTAATTCTAATGCTATTTCATTAGTNCCCCTTAAATAGGACATGCAANATGTCTNTTATNCCTACNGATATTAAAGTNAGAAANAAAAGTCANTGCCTTGAATTAACATACTCTAATAANGATNGAAGTGANGCNGTCTANCANTTNAGCTTTGANTTACTTCGTGTGTATTCNCCNTCTGCAGAAGTTCGTGGACATGGCGTTGGTAATGAAGTTTTACAGCATGGNAAAAAAGATGTTACTTTATTAAATATCGAACCTGCTGGNAATTATGCTCTCAAATTAATTTTTGATGATGGNCACGANTCCGGTTTATANGACTGGAAGTATTTGCGCCATTTATGTGACCAGCAAGATGAATTATGGCAGGATTACTTAAGTCGCATAGAAAAAGCAGGCTTAAGTAGAGAAAGCAATGTAATTCAGTTTAAGTCATTATGATTCAAAAAATAATCATGAGTTGTTTTATTTACTTTATTTAAGGCTTTATATAAACGTAAAACTGGCAGGAGATCATATGAAAAAAATAACTATTTTATATGGCCTAATAAGTTTGTTATCAACTTCACTTTCTACTCTTGCTTGTGCCGATGTGGTTACTGTTTTATCTGATAAATGGTATCCCATGAATGGCGATCCAAATTCTTCCCGCCCTGGGTATATGATCGAAATTGCACAAAATATTTTAAATAAAAATGGACACTCATTAGACTACCGATTAGCTCCATGGAAAAGAAGTATTTTAGAAGTACGAAGAGGCAGTGTTGATTGTGTTGTTGGTGCGCATAAATCTGATGCTGAAGATTTTGTATTCCCTAAGAATTCCTGGGGTGAAGCGACATTTAAATTTTATACAACGGCTAAATCAAGCTGGNATTATCAAAGTATTAGTCAATTAAATACAGTAAAACTAGGTGCNATTTCTGCTTATTCCTATGGTCCTGAACTAGACAGGTACATTAAAGGTAGTAAGCATCCTAACGTTCAATTAACAACGGGAGAAAAAGCTCTAGAGCAAAATATTCGAAAGTTACTTGCCAATAGAATTGATACTGTTATTGCTCATGAATTAGTTATGAGTGCTCAACTAAAAACACTGAATATCAGTAGTGATATTAAATCAGCAGGGGCGCTAGAGTTCACCGAGCTGATGTATATCGCNTGTTCGCCGAATAAAGAAAGCTCTANGAAATACATTCAATTGTTTTCTGATGGGATTGTCGAACTAAGAAAAAATGGTGNATTAAAACAGATACTGCAAAAGTACGGTATAGAGGATTGGGAAGTTGGATCTTAATACAGTAAGAGCATACCTGCTGAGAAAACCAGAAGCACAAGAAGATTTTCCTTTTGGCCCTGATGCAATGGTTTTTAAAGTGAAAGGAAAGATGTTCGCGTTATTAAGTTGTGGCAGTAGAAAAGGCTCAGGTAATCGACCTCAGTTAAATCTTAAGTGTGATCCATTAGAAGCGATACAATTGCGTGACGTTTTTGATGATATTTCTGCTGGCTATCATATGAATAAAAAACACTGGAACACACTCTATTTAATCGATACTAATCATACTTGTGATATACCGACTGGAGAAATCGAACGTCAAATTGATAATTCGTATGCTTTAGTCGTGAAAGGAATGACCAAAACAGTGCGCCGCTCACTGGAAACAAGTTATTCTGATGAAGAGTTGTATGGACCATAAGATTTAATCANTAAATTTTTATTAGTCGTACTTTCTAGTATTAACTCATATCAATTGGATCTATATCTAGATTCCAGCGCACTTTTTGAATGCCCTTTAAACCTTCTAAAAAATGAACCAGTGGATCCAATACTCTATGTAATGAATTACGTTCGTGGCTCATTATCTGCATCTGCTGACGAAAACGGCCATTACGACGTTCCATAGGTGCAGGGAATGGCCCTAGTAATGTCACAGGCGTTGTATCGGGTTGTGATTCATTAAGCGATAAAAGATTACCTTGCCAATATTGATTCAGCCAGTTTTGAATAAACTCGCGAGCTTGATTTTGTAGTTGCTCAGCCAACTGCTTATCACTGCATTCTGTTCTTAGTAAAGCCATAAAACTATAAGGGGGTAATTGAATGTGCTTTCGTTCTTGTAATAAATTAGCAGCTAAGCCGTGATAGCCACCTTCTAATAACATATTCAATTGAGGGTGGTCTGCATACAGGGTTTGAATCCACACNTCCCCAGGTTTATCTCCACGNCCNGCTCGGCCAGCAACCTGTAAAATAAGCTGAGCCGTTTTTTCCATTCCTCGGAAATCGGCACTAAATAGTCCAGAGTCTGCATCTAAAATTACAACCATGGTNACATCGGGAAAGTGGTGCCCTTTTGCCAGCATTTGAGTGCCGACTAAAATGCATGGCTCACCTTTATGAATCTCATTAAATAAATTATCAAATGCATCTTTCGTACGTACGGTATCGCGATCGACGCGTTTAATATCAGAGCCTGGAAATAACTGATGTAGGTTCTCTTCAATTCGTTCAGTGCCTTGGCCTAATGCCTCAATTTGCGTGCTATTACAATTGGGGCACAAGCGTGGAATTGCCACTTGGTTGTCACAGTGATGGCAATGCATGTGTGGTGGGTATTGATGCATCGTCATGCGNGCATCACAGCGAATACATTCTGCCATCCAACCACAGTCTCGACAGGCCAGTGTCGGTGCAAAGCCACGACGATTAATAAAAACCATCACTTGCTGGCCTGCATTTAAGTGCTGCTTAATTTTATCCACAACGGGAAGCGCTAAACCGAATTCTAATGGTTGATGTAGAATACTGTGCAGCTTCATTTGTGGAGGCTTAGCATTACCCGCACGAATCGTTAATTTGTGATGACTATAGCGGCGACTATAAGCGTTATGTAACGTTTCTAATGATGGGGTGGCTGAGCCAAGTACAATGGGTAAAGATTCTTTATGAGCACGCTTGATAGCAAAATCACGAGCGTTATAGCGTAAACCATCTTGTTGTTTAAAAGAGCCATCATGTTCTTCGTCGATAATGATTAAACCCAAGGTTGGCAAGGGCGTAAAAATAGCTGAACGGGTGCCAATTAATATCTTGGCTTGGTTTTGATTGCATTGNTGCCAAGCGATCAAACGCTCTTTATCATTAAGATTTGAATGCATCATTACNACAGGNACATCGAACCGAACTTGGAAGCGGCGCAATGTTTGCGGAGTAAGGCCAATTTCAGGAACTAAAACTAGGGCTTGTTTACCTTGTTCAATCGCCTTGGCGATCAGCTGTAAATACACTTCGGTTTTNCCACTGCCAGTAACACCATCAAGCAGGGCGACGTGGAATTTTCCTGATGTTTGGCCTAACTGCTCAGAGATTTTATCCACAGCAGAGGCCTGTTCACTATTCAAAGTAAGCGCCGACTCNCTTTTTAGCGAGAGTTCAGAGCCACTATGGGGAATAGGAAGTTGCTGATAAGGCTCGATTAAACCTAAGTTCGCTAAACGATCCATTTGTGCTTTCGCAAAGCCTTGTTGAGTTAAGTCTTTATGGCGCCAATAAGATTGCTGTTGAAAAAGCTGCCATAAAGCGAGTTGTTTTTTTCCTGTAATAGAGCTGATGATTTCCACAGCTTTAGTGTCAGAGGCACAAGTACNCCAATGCGGCTCAGCAATATCAGAAATCTGTCCGCCTTTTCTTAATAATACGGGGATAGCAAGGTCGAGTACTTCACCCAGCGGGTGGTGGTAGTAGTTACTAAGCCACTGGCAGAGTTCAAGTATGTGAGGGCTGACTAACGAGCTATAATCCAGGCTTTCAGTGATCGGTTTGAGCTTATCCACAGGGACTTCGGTTTCATTCACAATAGACAAAACGAAGCCAATGAGCTGCTGGCGACCAAAAGGGACTCGTACCCGGCTGCCAATCTTATAATCTGAGGCGGCCGTATTCGCTAAGGGTAAATAATCAAATTGTCGGCGCAAAGGTACGGGCAATGCGATCCGCAGGTAGTATGTGTCAGTCATGAACGTTAGTTTACAGGGTTTGTGGATAAAATCCGATGGAAAGTACTTGTTTGAATCTATCCCTCTGGTATCATTCGCGATCCAAATCGTTAACATTTGTGATTCCTTTAACGAGAAATCATTCTGTTAGCACTTTTGTGCGGTACTCCAGTGTAAGAATCTCACTGCTGGAGAGAGCGGCACTTTTGACATTATTAGGTGACTTATGAAAGCTGGTATCCATCCTGAATACGCTGAACTTACTGCAACTTGTACTTGTGGTAACACGTTCACAACTAAATCAACTCGTACNGGTTCTATTCACTTAGACGTATGTTCTTCTTGCCACCCTTTCTATACTGGTAAGCAGAAGACTGTTGATACTGGCGGTCGTATCGACAAATTCCAGAAGCGTTTCGGTGGCTTCAAGAAGTAATTCTTGCACTGAATCCAAAGAACGCGCTCAGGATTATCCTCAGCGCGTTTTTTTATGCTTGTGAATAGAGAGCTACATCCTTGTAGCCCGCCCTAGCAACTAAGTTTATCTTGTGGAAAAAATATGAATATTAAAGAAATTGCGATTACTAGTAATCTGCGCAAAAAAATTCAAAAAGCGGTTAAAAATACCAGCATNATCTTTGAAGATGAAAACGGCGATATCGTAATCAACGTTGAAGCGTATACAGAAAATACNGNACACACNGGACGTTTTCCTTTAGAAGACATTTTAGGTGAAGATGCTTTAGATTATGACGTTGAGTTCTGGGTTTTCAATTAAGATTTGAGTCTTTAACTAAAAGCAGATTTTAGTTGGATTTAAAATAAAGCAGCGCTAGATTATTAAGTTATCTAGCGTGCTCAATTTTAGTTGTGAAAAGCCAGCTCTATGAAAAAGCTAGCCTGCTTTGCCTGCAACAAAAGGATTCGTACGTTTTTCGTGCCCGAACGTTGAGTTAGGCCCGTGCCCCGGTATAAATGTAATATCATCCCCTAGCGGAAATAACTTATTGCGAATTGAAGCGACAAGCTCTTCGTGATTGCCTTGTGGGAAATCAGTACGACCTATCGATCCTTGAAATAACACATCTCCAACCAATGCTAATTGGTCATCTTTACTATAGAAGATGACATGTCCTGGGGTGTGACCTGGAGTATGAATCACATCTAATGTCACATTACCGACGGTGACTGTTTCGCCTTCATCTAACCAGCGATTAGGCAAAAAGCTTTGAGCTGGAGGAAAGCCAAACATCTGAGATTGCTGAGGCAGCATATCTAACCAAAACTTATCGCCTAGATGTGGCCCTTCAATTTCAATATCTTTTAGTTTGGCTAGTTCGACAGTGCCACCGACATGATCTAAATGCGCGTGGGTTAATAATATCTTGGTAATGGTTGCTCCCATCGCATCAGCTTGCGCAACAATACGTTCAACTTCACCACCTGGATCGACTACAGCGGCTTCTTTAGTTTCTTCACACATAATGATGCTGCAATTTTGTTGAAATGGCGTCACAGGAACGATGGCGATTTGTAATGGCATGGGAGTGTTCTCTTAAATATTTAACAATTATTTTTAAAATGCTTCTATCTTAGGCATTTTACCTTTGTACTGAGTCATAGTCATTCCGACATTTGCGTTCACATACGTTGGGTCGGCTATAGTGTAGCGTTTTCCATTAAATTTCCAGCTATCGCCAGCAGCCTTTTGGCTAAATTCAACGGCTGTTGCAACGTGCCCAGGAAACTCAACAATCACTACGTCTAAGTTGAGTAGTGATTCTGTTAACCAAGCAAATAAGGCTGCTCTATCTTCACAATCAGAATAAGGGTAATGAAGGGTTTCTAGAGGAAATAAATAATTCTCTTGATGAAATTGATTATCATCGGTTTTATATTTGAAGGCAGTTTGTACAAAACGTAATAAACGATTAACAGCTTCGGTTTCAGTTTGCCCTTCAATAATAGATTTCAGTTGAGTTAATAAACTATAAGCCGTTTCGTTAGGCATGCCTGCAGAAAAGTAATTTTTCAGATCCAATTGAGGGAAGGTGCTGAAATAGTTAACCATGTCTTTTGGGTATGAAATTGAAATACTAAATTTTTCATTATTATATGAAAAAGATAAATCACGCTTAGTTAAATTTTTATTTGCCGTAAATTTATTCGGTTCAGAGAAATCGAGATTTCTTTGGCCGTCTAAATGTTTCCCACTGTAGGTAAATACCTTGCCAGGTTTCATTGCTTGTTCATTTAGCGATACAGAATAATAGCGTTGGTTGTCTAGAGTGAAATACGTTGTGCTGAATAATGCTTGCTTTGAAGGCATTAATAAAAATACCTGACTGTTATAAGCAATTCGAGCATTGAATCCAGCCTTAACTAATAAGAACCAAGAGGTTAGTTGGCGGCTTGCTTGATTGCGCTGATTTGATCCTTGTATTTCACGAGAGAATTGATCAAATAATAATGCGCTGCCCCAATCATTTAATTTTAATTCTTTTGCTGTTTGTGAAAGTTGATTGATGATTTCTTTATGCGGTTGCGTTGCTAACTTTTTCCAATAATCTGCAATGGATTGATTACTTATTTTACTGCGAAAACTATTCTTGAAGTTTTTATTATAATTAATTGAAATTTGTTCACCAAAAAAATCAAAATTCGCGGTACGTAAATTGATATCCTTTTTTATGGCTGGTAGGTTTTCTTTTTTCGGTATTATTGTTACAACCGGTGTTGCAATCGGATATTTAGTTAGGTCTGCAACAGGTTTGATAATGATAGGCTTTATAATTTCTTGTTTGCTCGTATCTTTAATCGACTCAGGATTTTCAATTATAGTAACTGGCTTTGCAACCGGAATGCTGACAGGTTTAGGTTCTGGGTCGCGCTTTATTGTTTTTTGTACATCAACAGATTCCCATTTTTTACTCAGAAACCCAATAAAGGCTTTATCATTTTCATCAAGATAATTTTTGAACTCATCTTGTGTTTGTTTGAGCCACTCTTCATATTCATCATTCTTCGCCTGAGTGTTTAAGCTTACGGTAAATAAGGCAAAGATAATTATCGTCAGAGTGTAGCGAAGATATGCTGGGATGTTCATAGTGAAAGCCTGTCGAAAAAACTAAAAATGAAAAGCAAAAAAAACCGACACTAGGTCGGTTTTTATTTAGAACAACAATTTTAGTTATTCATGTTGGCAATATCAGCGGCTAGCTCATCCTGAGCTTTGCTTGCTTGAAATTTCTGCCATAGAGCTTGGTCATTTTTCATTGAAGTTTTCAATGCTTGCTCAGCCAGTTTGTTAACTGTATCTGGGCTTAAACCTACCAAAACAACAATGCCACCAGTTGGTGTTGGCATTTGACGGAAAATACGTGAACCCACTAGTGTTTCTTTAGTGATTTGCTTAGTTACCGAGGTATTTACTTGATCAACGGTTTCGCTATCGCCAGCACCTGTTGTTTCAGAGTACTGTTTAATCATATTCTGAACTTCAACTTTCATTGTTTGTGCTAATTCAACACGGGCTGCAGTGGCTGCCATTTGTTTCATGAAGTTCGCGCCAGCGCCAGACTTGTCGGCATAACCTACAGCGGAAAGGTCTATATCGCTTACAGGAGCGCCGCATACCCATTCAGGGGCTGGTTGGTTAGAGCCGTCAGCGAATACGCAACTAGCGACTTGTAGAGGCATTGGTTCGTTAGAGCTACATGCAGCTAGTAAAGTAGCGGCACCCGCTAATAAAAGTGAACGAAATTTCATCTTCTTCTCCTTAAGATAGGATAAATTTAAAGCGTTTAAATAGTGTGTTTGAGCATAGCGTATGCCTTAACAAATTACTATACACCCATAAAAAAACCGTAACTATCAAAGATAGTTACGGTTTTAGTAATACAGAAAAATCAGTACTGTAAATTAGAACAATCGACGTACCTTGATTGTACCGTCGATAGTCTGAATCTTATCTAGCGCTAATTCACTACCGCCTGCATCTACGTCAATTACTACATAACCAATGCTGCCGAAGGTTTGTAGGTATTGACCGCAAATATTGATGTTGTTTTCAGCCAGAATCGCGTTGATTGCGTTCATGATACCTGGCTTATTTTGATGAACGTGCAAGATACGGTGCTGATCAGGGTGAGCAGGCAAAGCAACTTCAGGGAAGTTAACGGCAGAAATTGTTGTACCATTATCGCTGTATTTACCTAACTTCTCAGCAACTTCTAAGCCGATGTTAGCTTGCGCTTCCATGGTAGAGCCACCTACGTGAGGCGTAAGAATTACGTTATCAAACTCACGCAATGGTGTAATGAATTCTTCGTCATTTGAGCGAGGCTCAACTGGGAATACGTCAACAGCGGCACCTAAAAGCTTTTTGCTGCGAACCGCATCAGCGAGTGCATCGATATCAACAACAGTACCGCGAGAAGCGTTCATCATGATCGCGCCTTGCTTCATTTGTGCAAACTGCTCTGGGCCCATCATCCACTTAGTAGCGGCTGTTTCTGGAACGTGAAGTGAAACTACGTCCGACATGCCCAGCAGTTCTTCCATCGTAGCAACTTGAGTTGCATTCCCTAGCGGAAGCTTAGTTACTACGTCATAGAAGAATACTTCCATACCCATAGACTCTGCCATTACAGAAAGCTGAGTACCAATGCTTCCGTAACCTACGATGCCTAATTTCTTGCCGCGAATCTCAAAAGAATTAACAGCAGATTTTACCCATTCGCCACGATGACATTGAGCACTCTTCTCAGGAACGCCGCGCATTAACAAAATAGCTTGAGCGATAGAAAGCTCAGCAACAGAGCGAGTGTTGGAATAAGGTGCGTTGAATACACAGATACCGCGTTCAGTTGCCGCTTGAAGGTCAACTTGGTTAGTACCGATACAGAAACAACCGACAGCAATTAACTTCTCAGCTGAATCGAAGATATCAGCAGTTAACTGTGTACGAGAGCGAATACCAACGAAGTGTGCGTCTTTGATACGCGCCTTTAATTCGTCTTCAGGTAAGGCTGACTTCACATAGTCGATGTTGCTATAACCAGCAGCTGTCAATGTATCTACAGCGCTCTGGTGTACGCCTTCAAGTAGTAGGAACTTGATTTTGCTTTTATCAAGAGAAGTTTGGCTCATGATGGTACCTATCGTTGGGATATAAGATCCGTTGGAATATAAAATCCGCTAGAAACTTTGACTATTTGGTCGGTTTTCTGTTTAACCAAGTTTTAATCAAAGGCTCTGAAAAATTAGGCGCGTATGCTAACATATGCGGCAATTAAAGTGTCCCCTTTTGAAGGGGGCGGATGATGAAAAGTTTGTATTTTGAAAGTGAATTTCTCGCATGTAGGCACAAAAGTCCCAATAATGTGCCCAATTTTAGAAAAATACGGCCGAATACGCCTAAACATGTACAACTTAAGTAAGCGGATATTTAGATGACACAGTCTCAGACTTCTTTAAGCCAAGCAGAATTAGAAAACCAACTAAAAGCCATTGTTGGTGACGATAAAGTTAAAACCGATGCTGATTCGTTAGAAACCTTTGGTAAGGACTGGACTAAGATCTATCCGCCAAATCCTTCTGCGATTGTTTTTCCTAAAACCACTGAGCAGGTTCAGGCGATTGTTAAATTCGCGAACGAGCATCAAGTGTCTTTAGTACCCTCTGGCGGTCGTACAGGCTTGAGTGCTGGCGCAGTTGCGGCGAATGGCGAAGTGGTTGTTGCGTTTGATTATATGAATAGCATTTCTGAGTTTAATGCTATGGATAAAACAGTACGCTGTGGCGCGGGTGTTATCACTGAGCAGCTCCAAGATTATGCAGAAGAGCAAGGCTTGTTTTATCCAGTAGATTTCGCTTCAGCAGGCTCTAGTCAAATTGGCGGAAATATCGGCACTAACGCTGGTGGTATTAAAGTGATTCGTTATGGAATGACCCGTGATTGGGTCGCTGGTTTAACNGTNGTNACTGGTAAAGGCGATATTCTTGAGCTGAACAAAGATCTTGTGAAGAACAATACTGGCTACGACATGCGTCAGCTGTTCATTGGTGGTGAAGGTACTTTAGGTTTTGTGACGGAAGCGACTATGCGCTTGACGCGTCCGGCTAAAAACTTAACGGTCTTGGTATTAGGTGTTCCTGAGTTTGAAGCCATCATGAGCGTACTGAATACTTTCCAAACTAATATCGATTTAACGGCATTTGAATTCTTCTCTGATAAAGCGATGCGCAAAGTAGTTGCTCGTGGTGATGTTCCTGCACCGTTTGAAACAGAAGCTGAATACTACGCACTATTAGAATTTGAAGCTGAAACCGAAGGTCATATCGATCAAGCGATGGAGCTGTTCGAAAAATGCATGGAAGAAGGTTGGGTGTTGGACGGCGTAATGAGCCAGTCTGAAACACAGGCTCAAAATCTATGGCGTTTACGTGAAGATATTTCGGAAACCATTGCTGAATGGACGCCGTATAAAAATGATATTTCTGTAGTTGTTTCTAAAGTTCCACCTTTCTTAAATGAAATTGAAGAAGTGGTTACTCGTGAATACCCTGATTTCGAAATTATCTGGTTCGGCCATATTGGTGATGGCAACTTGCACTTAAATATTTTAAAACCAGATGCTTTAGCAAAAGAAGTTTTCTTTGAGCAATGTGCAAAAGTATCGACTTGGGTATTTGAGATTGTTGAAAAATATAATGGTTCTGTTTCTGCCGAACACGGTGTTGGTATGACGAAAAAACCGTATCTTGAATATACACGTAGTGCAGCGGAAATCGGCTATATGCGCGCAGTTAAAGCCGCTTTTGATCCGAATAATATTATGAATCCTGGCAAATTAATCGATATGGAATAATTCATTAAATATTTATTAAAAAGTTTATTAATATGATGCAGCTTANTTTAGATAAAGATATTTACCCGCATAGCTTAGGNAAGATCGTTTGTGTAGGTCGCAATTATGCGGCCCATGCAAAAGAGTTGAATAACCCTATTCCAACCACNCCCATTCTTTTTATTAAACCTGCTTCGAGTGCTGTGCCNTTTGCTTCTGNTTTTTCAATTCCAAATAATCAGGGAAGTGTTCATCATGAACTTGAAATCGCGATTCTTATTGGTAAAGACTTAACGAATGCAAGCGAAGAAGAAGTTGCAGAAAATATTGCNGGCATTGGATTAGGNTTAGANCTAACGCTTCGTGATGTGCAAGATAAGCTAAAAGAGAAAGGGCACCCGTGGGAGCGAGCTAAAAGCTTTGATGGTGCGTGTCCATTAACANAATTTGTGTCTATAAACCTGCCGTCTAAAGATGATTGGCAGTCAATCGGATTAAAATTAGAGAAAAACAGCCAGTTGCAGCAACAGGGGAGTAGTGCAGAAATGCTGTTCCCTATTTTGCCTTTAATTGCTCATATGAGTCAGAATTTTAGCTTGCAGTCTGGAGATGTGATTTTGACAGGAACCCCCGCAGGGGTTGGGCCGTTAATGGTTGGAGATTCTTTATCAGCGACGCTATTCCAGCGAGATAGCGTGCTATTAACTTGCGATACAGTAGTTGTTTAAACGCTTACTGAGCTTATGTGGATGTATTGATAGTAAAACGATTAAACGCTTTTAAGCTGTGTCCTTTAATGGCAAGAATGATAGTGAATACAACAAACAATATGCCAATCATATACAAACTAGCGGGAACACTAATACCTTGTGCAACCGCTCCTGCAAGAACNCCCGCCATAGCTGAAATTACCTGACTAATAATTGTATAAATACTCATTACACGGCCACGAATTTCAACAGGGGTGTAATGCTGTAAGCCGGCAACAATAAAACTAACGACGATGCCCGCTAAAGTGGTTCCTATAATCAACACCAAGCAACTCAGCCATACTATCTCGATAAAACCAATTAAACCCATAGAGANACCGCANAAAAATAACATNACCAANATAGATTTTCCAATTGGGATTATTCCTTTTAATTTCATTGCTGCAATTCCNCCTAAAATTAAAGAGAATGCGATCAACCCTAGGTACTGACCTTTTTCAATAGTATTAAGCCCTAATTGTTGCTCGGCAACCTGTGGCAGTATCACCTGCATTGGTCCCATCATTAAATANCCAACAATGGCTGCAAATAATAANTGAGGTATTACTGGAATTGTTTTTAAAACATTAAAGCAACCAGCCCATTCTGCTCTTAAATTTTCATGGCTCACTCGCTTATGAGANTTCGGAGCGTTTATTAGTAGTAAACTCGACAAAATAAACATACAAATACTGACTATGGCAACACCCTTCCAGTCAAATGCTGCTTGAATCTGAGTTAATACAATCGGAGCCAGTCCAAAACCAACCATGACAAGTAGATTGAAAGTGATTGTTGACTGAGCCAATTTGTCGACAGCTGCATACTGTCCCATTGCTGCTAATCTGGATGGCGCAACAAAAGCCCATCCCACACCAATAAAAAAACTAGATATTAAAAAAATCATAATGCTTGCTTCAGGTTTAAGCATCATGACATACAGCATGCCTAGAGCACCTACAATAAAAAAGTTTTGAGCAATAAGTAAAACTTTTTTGGCGCTGTAACGATCTATATACGCACCTGCTAGCCAGCCAAATAAAACAGGTGGACCAAAGCATAGTCCATAAGCTAAACCCGCTAGTAGGGGGGAATCAAACATTTCAAGACTGTACATAATGGCGCTGTAATTCACCATATGTCCTGCNACAAATGCCATGAAACATGACAAGTAAAATATAAAAACCTTCATGAAGTAACCAGCGGTAAAAAAACATAGAGCGGTTAATAAATATTAACCGCTCTATGTTTTGATGCTTATTTAAAAGCGGGTTTCAAAACAATCAAGGTAGGCTGTGCATCTTCTATATGCCAGCTTGGAAAGCTTGAGTTGGTAGTATATACAGTTCCATTCGGTGCTATTTCTACATCGCGAGTGAATGTGACCTTTTTAGCCATTGNATAATGTTGCCAGCGTTTTTCCTTATAATAATAAGCGTATAGCGCATCTGAAGTATTGCCATTCACCCAAACGATTGATCTTTCATTATCGATATTTAATGAATACGGAGTTTCGCTTCCCAGTGGCTCTACTGGAAGATCAAAAAATTCAAACTTTTCTTTTTCTTGATCAAAACGAACGATTTGTGATTCAGGGAAAGCAGCAACCCAAATGCCGCCTTCATTATCAATTCTTAAACGTCGAGGGCCTTTAAAAGGTGTATCATACATTTTTATTTCATGAGTTTCAGGATCAATTCTTCCGATGCTGTCTGCATGTAAGCGAGCAAACCAAACTCCACCATCTGGTGCTATATCAAGACCATAGGGTAAGGGAACACCTGTTGAATCTCTATCGACAGAGGCCCAATTTCCAACGGGTAATCCCCAGCTCATTAACTTAAACAATATGCCCATTAAATTAATGGTAACCGTTTCTTTAAAATTGCGAGAAGGTAAGTCGAAGAACTTAAATGTTTTTGTTTTTCGATTAAACATGCCAACTTGATTAGAGAGAGCTAATGTAAACCAAACATTATCATCGCTATCTACTCGTAATGTATGAGGATAGTAGCCCTCATACATATGGTGATTAGTCCATTCTTTTGTTTCTGGGTTAAATTCAATGATGCGCTGCTGATAAGATGCGGTAATGAAAATATTGTTATCCTTTGCACTTTCAGCGAACGAATGGATCCCCACCTATCTGGCTCAAATACTTGTCCATATTTGACCTCTAAAATATTGTCGCTTAAAGCATCGCTGGCATATCGATAAAGATCTTCATAGCGGCGAACATCAACCAAAAGCTCATTTTTATTTAAATATGGCTAATGCTCGCGTACCTGAGTTTTCCATTACGCTTTTTCTTTCATTGCCATGATGTGCTTCACTTGCCGATCGACTAATTTCTCAGCCGTATCTGGTAATGCATCTAGCCAGCGGGTTTCATGCTCGTTGGCCTCTAAGTCCATTAAACTAGGGCCATTTTGCCATAGTATTTGCTCAGCATCGGTAAGTTGATCGACTAAATCCTGGCTGACTAATAGCTGCATTTCTTTACTCTGCTGTGCCAGCTGCGCTGTCCAATGTACTGTATCGCCAATGAGGTTAAATTGAAGCTCTTGATTCATTTCTAGCGGAGCAACAAGAACAGGCCCCCAGTGTGCCGATAGCTTGAATGTTAGTTGTTGAAGCTGTGGATCATTACGTTTTAGTTCTTCCACTAACCCTATGAATAGTTCAGCGGCGTATAAGCAATGACTTGCATCGCGAGGGTCTTTATCTGGGTATCCAAAAATCATTAAAATACCGCCACCACTGTAGCGATCAAGGGTTCCGTTATATAGCTTTGCCGCATGGGACAAAAGTTGGTGATAGCCATTAAGTGTTTCGGTTAACTTTTCAGCAGTTAATTGTTGCTGTAATTCGTGTAAACCTTGTATTTCAATAAAGAGTAAGGCGCTGTGGTGATACGCTAAGTTATTATTTTTNGAGAGCGGNGGGCTGGCCATAAAATTTTCAAGTGACTTCTTAACGGCGACTTTGTGCTCTTTTTGCGTGACGAGATTATTAATTGCGGTATTGAGTGCAAGGTCGTTTTGACTGCTGGCAATATCACTTAATGGCTCTGGAGATTNGTTCTGATGAAGCTTTTTGAGTACCTTTATCTGCNGTTGATTTACTAACATCAATCGTTCACCCCAAAAGTACGCAGCAAGCCCAGCAATGAAACTCAGCATAAAGCTTGAAAGCATTAACAAAGCCGCATTTCGCTGACTGATATCATAAGCTTGGCTCATATTAATCGCGACGCGTAAGTGGCCAATCAGCTGTTCTTTATCGGTAACGACCTGGTTGATCCAGTAGACATCAAAGTCTTCAAGTTCTATGAGACCNTGTTCAGCAATAGGCTGTTGAGTCGAGTTGTATAACGTAGCGGATAGAATTAAGTCTTGGTCAACCCAATCCTGCAAAATGATATTGGCACTAATTCGATCGTCATTACTTAAACTGGANCGTAATAAAATGCTGGCATCTTTCACTAAACTTGTCGAAAGCTGTTGCTGCTGAGCTAATAGCTGCTGGCGTAATTGGCTAGTTACTAAATAGCTAAAAGTAAGCCCAGTTAATAAAATAGTGAGAGCAATAAATGCNGCCCATTGCTGACTTGTGGTTAAGCGTTGACTGATCTTTAATGAGGATCGATCCATTGATTTCTATACCCAATAACAAACATTTCTATGTAGATGATGGTATCATACGCACCGTCTGGCAACTGCTAGATTAATCAAATTCAATTCTATCGTGGGATTATAGTGATGAGCGATACTAAGAAAGCATTACAAGAAAAGACTGAGACGCTGGCTAAAGGCCTATATTTCATGAGTTCAGATTGCCAACGCGCATTATCTGTTCACGAAACGGTTGATCTTATTGAAGAGCTGCGTGCTGTTGTTGCTGATATGCAAGCAGAAGTAGAAAAGCTTTAANCATTAGTATTAGGTTTTTTTACTTAGAGAGAAGTTCGAGGGCAGGTTCGTGACAGAGTTAGTGTTAATTCGGGTGAGTGGGGCGGATAAACCAGGTTTAACCGCAAATATTACAGCGATCCTTGCGCAATATAAGGTAACTATTCTGGATATTGGCCAAGCCGAAATTCATGATAGCTTGTCTTTAGGTATACTTGCTGCAATCCCTTCTACCGCAGAATCTGCTCCGGTACTCAAAGATGTATTATTTAAAGCCCACGAACTAGGGCTTACGGTAAGCTTTACTCCTGTTGATAGTGAAAGCTATGAGCAATGGGTATCAGGTCAGGGTAAAGATCGNCATATCATTACTTTGCTTGCGCGTACTATTAGTGCAGAACATATNGCTCGAATNACCGCGATTGTTGCTCAGCACGAGCTCAATATCGATAACATAACCCGCCTCACNGGCCGTGTCCCCCTTGAACAAGAACTTGATAGCTCAATTCCAACCCGTGCATGCGTTGAATTTTCTGTACGTGGCGAAGCAAATCAGGGGCTATTGAGAGAAGAATTCTTAGCCGTATCCAATGATTTAAACGTGGATATTGCAGTACAAGAAGATAATGTTTATCGACGCAACCGNCGNTTAGTNGCNTTTGANATGGATTCAACGCTAATTGAAGCNGAAGTAATTGACGAGCTTGCTGCAGCNGCTGGTGTAGGCGAGCAAGTCGCTGAGATTACTGAGCGTGCGATGCGTGGTGAATTAGATTTCACTGAAAGTTTCCATGAGCGTGTTGCCTTGCTTAAAGGTTTGAGCGGTGATGTGCTGCAAGAAATTGCTGAGCGTTTGCCTGTAACAGAAGGTGCAGAGCGTCTGATCCGTAATTTAAACTCTTTAGGTTATACCACGGTTATTCTATCGGGTGGTTTTAATTACTTCGGTAACTATTTAAAAGAAAAGCTTGGTATCGACTACGTATTCGCTAATGAACTAGATATGGAAGATGGCATAGTTACCGGCAAAGTAACAGGTACTGTTGTTGATGGTAATCGTAAGGCGCAGTTGTTACGTGAAATTGCCGAGAAAGAAGGCATTCGTTTAGAGCAAACGATTGCAGTAGGTGATGGCGCAAACGATTTACCTATGTTGAGTATTGCCGGCTTGGGTATCGCGTTTCGCGCTAAGCCGCTAGTTCAAGAGTCCGCTAAACAGTCTATTTCGACATTAGGCTTAGACGGTGTGCTTTATTTATTGGGATATCGTGATCGCGATATCGTTTAAAGGGCTAATAATTAGCCCTTTGCGCAGTTTCTACCACTCTTTTTAGCCTTGTATAAGCCTATATCTGCTGCTTCTAAAAGATGTTCTTGGCTAAGAATCTCTTGCTTATCCGTTGCTGAAAATCCGATGCTGATGCTCACATCGATCTCTTGCTCATTATGTATAAATCGTAATGCGTTTATATGCTCTAGAATCCGCTGACTGAGTTCTTCACTTCTATTAAATGGGCAATCTTCTAATATGACTAAGAATTCATCCCCTCCATAGCGTCCAATAGAGTCGGTAGGCCGCAATGATGTGCGTAGCGCTTCACTTATATCCTTAATTACTTTGTCGCCAAATGGGTGGCCATATTTATCGTTAATGGCTTTGAAATTATCGATATCGACCATCATGGCAGTGAGTGGGTGGTCGGTAAGTAAATGTCTTTGGTAGGCTCTTTCTAGCATCTGTTTAGTCGTCACCTGATTCCATAGACCTGTCAGTCCGTCTATTTTAGCGTCACGCTGAGCTTGGTCTAGGTCGGTGATTAATTGAACTTGAACATCACTTAGCTGGGTGAGGTAGATTTCAGTCTGCGCCCAAGAAACCATGTCTCGCATGGTTGCGATATCTTCTTGATCAAATTTTCTTGGTTTATCATCAACCAAGCATAGAGTCCCTATGTTTTGACCACGACTTTTTAGTGTGAAACCAGCGTAAAAGCGTAACTCTAGGCCTGAAGTGACAAACTCATTATCGCTAAAGCGCTTATCCTTGGTTAGGTCTTCGCAGACTATGTATTCATCAACGGATAGTGTGTGTGCGCAAATGGAAGCGTCCCTTGCTGTGCTAATGAGGTCTATTCCTTGAGCTGATTTTATCCATTGAGTGTCTTTGTCAATTAATGATACATAGGCGATAGGTATGTAAAAAAGTCGGCATATCGTACGAGTGATTTTATCGAAACGACTTTGTAATGGGGTATATAAAATTCCTAGCTCATTGAGTGCTTCTAAGCGTTGTTGTTCATTTTCAGGAGTTGGAGCTGCTGGCATAAAGAATCTCAAAAGTTAACTGAAGCTGAACTCAGTATAGTTAATATTTGAGATGTGGCAGGATTTGTTTACTAAATTAAGCGTTAGTTAGAATGCTGCTCTAACGCCCATACGATATGCTCCTTCACTAAATCACTTGCGTCAGGTAAGCGCTGTTTCAGGGCTTCAATAATTTCAATGCTGGTGGGGGCATTGCCTAGTGCGACAGCGATATTACGTAGCCAGTTCTCATAACCCGTGCGACGAATCGGATTGCCTTCTGTATGCTTTAAAAAGGTTTGTTCATCCCAAGCAAATAAATCTAGCAAGGTTGCATTATCTAATGGATGGCGCGGAGTGAAGTCGGTTTCTTGCGTTGTTTGACTGAAGCGGTTCCAAGGGCAGCATAGTTGGCAATCATCGCAACCAAAGATACGATTACCCATACCTTTGCGCAGGTCTGTTGGGATGGGGCCTTTCAACTCAATTGTGAGATAAGAAATGCAGCGTCTAGCATCTAATACTTGATCACCGACAAAAGCTTGGGTTGGACAAATATCAATGCAAGCGGTGCAGCGGCCGCAGTGATTTTTATCATCAGGTTCATCAATGGGTAGAGGAAGATCTGTTAATAACTCGCTGAGGAAAAAGTATGATCCAGCCTTCT
>PAOL01000067.1 GCA_002708475.1 Oleispira sp.
GCTCAACTGGGTCGTTTTGCGACAGTTCAGGCTGATATCGTAAAAGCTCCTACGCCTTATGGGCAGCAGCAAGAACAAGAATTATTAGATTTGATTGCCGAGCTTCGTGCTAACGGCAAGCGAGTTGAAGTGCAGCTAAATGGCGAATTGCCAAACAGCGGTGCACGTATTGAGTTAAAAGACGGTCAGTGGAAACTGATCGAATCCAATTAATCTAAATTAGTGAAATGAATTCGATGGGCAAGAACGTTGTCGTTTTAGGCACCCAATGGGGTGACGAAGGTAAAGGTAAAATTGTTGATCTACTAACGGAGAAAGCAACTGCAGTTGTTCGTTTCCAAGGTGGTCACAATGCAGGGCACACATTAGTAATCGACGGTGTTAAGACCGCATTGCACTTGATTCCTTCGGGTATCTTGCGTGAAGGCGTTCAGTGCATTATCGGTAACGGTGTTGTTGTTGCTCCTGACGCTTTACTAAAAGAAGCACGTGCATTAGAAGAGCGCGGCGTACCTGTTATGGAACGTTTACGTATTTCTCATGCTTGTCCTTTGATCTTGCCTTATCACATCGCCTTAGACCAAGCGCGTGAGATTAAGCGTGGCAACGCTAAAATTGGTACGACTGGCCGTGGTATTGGTCCAGCGTATGAAGATAAAGTTGCTCGTCGTGGTTTACGTATTGGTGATATGTATCAGCCAGAATTCGCTGACAAGTTAAAAGACGTGATGGAATTCCATAACTTCTCTTTGACTAACTACTACGGCGTAGAAGCCGTAAGCTATGAAGACACTCTAGCGTTGTGTGTTGAATGGGCTGCGCAGATTAAAGATGTAGTTGTAGATGCGGTTGAATTGGTTCATAACATCCGTGAAGCTGGCGGCGACATCATGTTTGAAGGTGCTCAAGGCACCTTGCTTGATATCGACCACGGTACTTACCCGTTTGTAACTTCTTCCAATACTACTGCTGGTGGTGTTGCTTGTGGTTCTGGCGTAGGTCCTTTGTACCTTGATCAAATTATGGGTATTACTAAAGCTTATACAACTCGTGTAGGTTCTGGTCCTTTCCCAACAGAATTGTTCGACGAAGTCGGTGAGCACTTATCGACTGTAGGTCACGAAAAAGGCACAACGACTGGTCGTTCACGCCGTTGTGGTTGGTTCGATGCTGCACTTGTTAAGCACGCAATTCGTGTTAACTCGGTAAACGCTATCTGCTTAACTAAGCTAGACGTTCTTGATGGTTTAGAGACTGTTCGTGTGTGTACTGGCTATCAAGATGCAGACGGTAACAAGATGGGCGTTCCTGCTAGCGCTGATCAGTTTGATAAGATCACTCCTATTTATGAAGATCTTCCAGGCTGGACTGAAAGTACTGTTGGTGCACAATCTTTGGATCAACTTCCAGAGAATGCAAAAGCGTATATCCGCTTTGTAGAAAAAGCGATTGGTGCTCCAATTGATATCATCTCTACTGGACCAGATCGTGTTCAGACTATCGTATTGCGTCATAGCTTTGCGATCTAGATTAAAGTTATAAGTTTCATTTAAGACTTTAAGATAGAGATATAGAAAACCCAGTTCAAGCAATTGATCTGGGTTTTTTCGTTTTATATCTTCTATTATCCTACTAACATCGCACAAGCAAGAATCGAAGGCTTGCGATAAATTATGAAATTTTAAGGCCATATAATGTCAGAAGAAAAGAAAGCAAACGTGGTTGATGAGAGTGTAATTAAAGGAAATGAAGCAGAAGAGTTCATTAAAAAAATCGCTATAAAAATTATTATTAGTATGGCAATTCTCATAGTTGGTGTAGGTATTGCTGTTTATTACACAAGTGGTGCCGTTTAGTCAGAAAACGGTCATTTGTATGATGAGCGCACAAAAGAGTATGAGGATAGGTTTATGATGGTTGAGCCCCTTTCAGAGCGAATGCTTGCGAATAAACAGCATTGGCAAAAGGTAGGTAGTGAAATTCTGCAACACTATAAGTGTACAGAAGATTACGTAGGTGTTGGTCGTTGTATCGATTCTTGGAAGCACCAAGCTGATAGTGCAGAGCGTAAATATAAAGAAACTGAAATATTGGATGGCTTGGGTTTTTTATTAGGAGAGCTCTGTATTCTCGAATTCGGGGGAGGCTGGGTTTGGATTACGGATGAGCATGGATCAACTCCTGCAATTTGCCACCCTGGTGCTGAAACTGTGAGTTATATTATGGATTCTATTTCTCGCCGCCTGCGCGATGAAAGCTGCGCAGAAGACGAAATACCGACGATTGTTGCTATGTATGAGCGAAGCAAGTTTAGCAAGTTAAATTAATTGAAAGTCATTGACTTAAAATCTAGCAAATCGTCATGGGTGAAGGAATAGTTCAGCTTTTCTTTGACTTTGTTGTTACTAATAACCTTTCCAACCGAATCAGTTTGTCCTGAAAAAATAGGCTCGTAATCACCTAAATGTTTTAGGGCGGCTTGATAAAATTCCCGTCGAGTTGGGTGTTGAGAAGCGCAGGCATTAAAAACGTCCCCCCAGCAATTCTGTTGGATAACCGATTGAATAATACCGATGCAATCATCTCGATGAATCATATTCACCCGCGCATCTGGATTTTTAATGGTTTTGCAGTAAGCCTCATCGTTCTCCGACTGAGTTAAAAAGAAACGACCAGGGTGGCGTTGGTAGCCAATTAAGCCAGAGAAGCGAATAATACTGGTTTCAAAACTTGGTNTATTTTGGAACAGACCTTCAATTTTAAGCAATGGGCAGGCTTTTAATTCTTTTTCGTCGNCTTCCGTTACCGCCGCAGAATTAAGATGTTCAGAATTTCGATAAACCGATGTAGAGCTAATAAATAGGACTTTCTGAATTGGNGATTGTTCAATCTTGGTTATTAGTTGTTTGAAAGCTTCAATATTTTTCGANGTGATGTTGATAATTAATATGTCAGCTTGCAAAAAGCTAGCTTCATTTATATTTTCTTGTGTTTCTAAAGCATCAATATCATANGCATAGGCTGCAATATTCGCTTCACGAAGATGAGCTAAGCGCTCAGCACTGCGAGAAGATGCTTTTATTTGATGGTTAGCCTTGTTGAGTTCAATCGCTAGCGGCAGGCCTAGCCAACCACTCCCTAAAATACTGATACGCTTCATACGATTTCAATTCCGATGCTACTATTGATATTACTATCTAATGCTAATTAGCCTGTCAAACATGTGGTTGCTCTTGCCTTTCGAGGAATGACCTTTACAATCGCGGCTAAACTGATCATACCCAATCCAATTAGTGAAGTCGTGTCATGAACCGTAAAAAGAAAATCAAACAAATCTTAACGAAAAAGATGAAAAAGGCGAATGCNAAATTGGCCCCTAAAGATGGTAAGCCAGCTTATGTATCCAAGGCCGATCGCGCTGCTGCGGATGCAGCTAAAGAACAAAAAACCGAAATTGAGAACAAAGAATAAGGGAAAGTCGTTCTTATTTATTAGCGAATGCTTTATCATGCCCCTATCCCAGGGGGTGGCAATTTAATTCGATGAATAATCGATTGATGAGCCTGAGATGCAATGCAAACTCCTTGAACCTGATCCGGTTAATACCGGCGTAGGAATGGGCAGTTGAATGGATCTTTATGGATTTAATCGACACTTCACGCTTGCTACGCTCGACCGGGTCTTCTCTATTTTTTGAGGCAGACCTATGACACTTTATTTACCACGTTTACCCTTATCTCTTGCTATAACATCGGCAATCAGTACCGCGATGCTAACCAGTGCATCAGCAATCAGTGCAGAGCCTGCAGAAAGTTCTATTGAGCTCGATGCGGTAACTGTTAGTGCAGATTTCCGCGATACCAATGTTCAAGAACTGCCTGAAGCCGTAACTGTAATCGGTACAAATCAAATTCAATCACGTTCTGCCCAGCATCTTGAGTCTGTTTTAAGTTTTGCTCCTAATGTTAACTTTTCTTCTGGTGCTTCTCGTGGCCGTTATTTCCAAATTCGTGGAATTGGCGAACGCAGTCAGTTTATCGATCCGGTAAATCCTTCGGTTGGTTTGATGATTGATGGTATCGATATGACAGGTTTAGGTGGTGCTGCGACTCTAATGGATGTTGAGCAGGTTGAAGTATTACGTGGGCCTCAAGGAACGCGTTTTGGCGCGAACGCATTAGCGGGCATGATCAATATTAAGAGTAACGATGCCACTAAAGAGACTGAGGGATATGTTGCTGCTAAGGTTGGTAATTACAATACACATAGTGAAAGTGCTGCCATATCAGGGTCAATAGCAGATAATGTTCAAGGACGCTTGGCAATTAATAGCTTTCAGTCTGATGGCTATATGGAAAATGAATATCTAGATAAAGAGAACACCAATAATCTTGATGAGGTTGTTGTTCGCGGTAAGTTAGCGGTTCAGTTATCTGAAAATACAAATGTAGGTCTCACGTATTTTTATGCTGATATCGATAATGGTTATGATGCTTTTAGTTTAGAGAAAAATCGAAAAACTTATTCTGATGATCCAGGGGTTGATACACAGGATACTGATGCGGTTTCACTATTTATTGACTCTAAACTATCTGATGTAATTCAGCTAGAAGCTGAGTTTACTGGTAGCTGGACACAAGCAGAATATAGTTATGATGATGATTGGAGCTATCCTGGTATAGCGCTGGGTTGGGAGTATAAAGCTTATGACCAATATCTTCGTGATTCGGACCGTAGCTCGGCTGATATAAGAATTTTGTCAGGCGAGAAAGGTCGAATATTTTCAGGTAGCAGTGATTGGGTTGTTGGTGTTTATTTATTACAGCGCGAGGAAGGTCTTACTCGGAATTATGAATATATTCCTAATCAATTTGAAAGTACTTTAAAAACTAGCTCTACGGCGATGTATGGTGAAATTAACACTGACCTAAATGACACTTTACGCTTAATAACAGGTTTACGAGTTGAGAATTGGATAAGTAATTACGATGATAATAGTTTAGTTGAAGGGGAAGTAGATGAGGTTCTAATCGGTGGAAAAATAACATTAGAATCGATGCTAAATATAAATCATCTGGCTTATGTATCATTAGCACGCGGTTATAAAGCAGGTGGTACTAATACAGATCCTGATATCTCTGAAAAAAATAGAGAATATGAAACTGAATTTAATAACGCGGTAGAGCTAGGTTTAAAATCTTCAATGTTCAATGATGAGTTAACAACTCGACTATCTGCTTTTTATATTCAACGTAAAAATCAACAAGTTAAAAGTTCGTATAGCTATTTAGAAAACGGTACGCCTAGGTTCCAAGATTATTTAGCCAATGCTGCAGAAGGTAAAAATTATGGGTTAGAACTTGAGTCTAATTTGGATATTACATCTAACCTTAATTGGTCTTTAAGTGCAGGTTATTTAGTCACAGAGTTTGTTGATTATACATACGAAAATGATGATGGTATTTTTAATAAGAATGGTCGTGCTCAGGCTCATGCGCCAGAATATTCATTCACTTCATCGATCCGTTATTCGCTGACACCAGCGTTAAGTTTTGGTTTGGAAGCAGAATCTAAAGATAAGTTTTATTATTCAGATAGCCATGATGAACAGTCAGCGGCTTATGCACTGCTGCATGCTCGCATAGAATATAGTCGATCTAATTACAGCTTCGCACTGTATGGTAGAAATATTACAAATCGTGACTACGCAGTTAAAGGGTATTATTTTGGTATTGATCCACGTTTGGAATATGCTGATGAAAAGCAAGAGCAGTTAGGTGCACCACGTTTGGTTGGTATTGAAGGGCGTTATAACTTTTAATCCTGAAAAATTATTAGTGGCTTGCGAATAAATAAAGTAACTACTCAGGTAGTTCAAATTAAGACACAATTGGATTCATGATTAGGTGTTTGTGAAGCAAATATGCGAGGCAGGAAGCCGAACTAAGGCTACAAGGATGTATTTACGCCGTTTTGTGGAATAAATACCTAATCATGGATCGTTTTTGAAACCTTCTAAATAGTTACAGCTTATTTAAATAAAGAATATAGGGGTCAATAATGGAATTATCAGTAGAAATCAGTAAGTACCCATTAGCGGATGATTATATCCCGGCCATCAAAGATTTTATCGATCGTCTACACGCTATCGAAGGTTTGAGTGTGGTGGGCAACACTATGAGCACTCAAGTTTTTGGTGACTATGATTTAGTCATGGATACACTAAAAGAAGAGATTCGCCGCTCTTACGAACAATTTGGCAAGGCTATTTTTGTTTGTAAATTTATTGGGGCTAATCTGGATCCAGCTTTAAATCCTCACGGTGAGAGTTAGTTATATTTATGGATAGCGTATTACTTGATGAATTCTATAGTGGCGTAATAATCGCCGCTCAGGCGATGAGTTTGTGGGAAGTTGCAGCAGTAATCCTAGGACTTGCTTACTTAGTGCTAGCAATGAAGCAGAATATACTTTGCTGGTATGCCGCGTTTGGTAGTACCGCTATTTTTAGCTGGTTATTCTGGGATGCTAGCCTGCTAATGGAGTCGGGATTAAATGTTTATTATTTAATTATGGCTGTTTATGGATGGTGGGTATGGAAAGGAAACGCAGCTAAAAATCAAGCTGATCAACCTAGAGCAGAAAACCAAAAGTCGATACAAACTTGGTCGATGACTCGTCACCTTGTGGTTATCTTAGGTGTGATATTAATCAGTCTTGCGAGTGGTTATGGTTTAGATAAAAATACATCCGCCGCTATGCCTTACCTTGATTCTTTTACGACATGGGGCGCTGTGGTAACCACTTATATGGTTGCACAAAAGGTGCTTGAAAACTGGCTCTACTGGTTAGTTATCGATAGTTTGGCAATTTATCTATATATCGATAGAGAGCTGTACTTAACGGCTTTATTGATGGCTGTTTACTTGGTGTTAGCGGTTGCTGGTTGGGTAATTTGGTTGAAGGAATATCGTCAGCAAAATACGTTAGCAGGAAGCCCGGTTAGCGCATGAGTACGACCTTAACTTTAAGTGATGTATTGGATGACTGGCCGTTGTGGGGGCTTAGCACAAAACCAGTTCGTGCTGATCAAATTAAGCCGTTGATAGGTGGGCTAACCAATCAGTGTTATCAATTATCTCTTGAAGGTGGTGAATACATTCTTCGTATTGCAGCAGGAAATACTCGTGCTTTAGGTATTAATCGCGAAATAGAAAAAAGTATTCATCAATTTGCTTCATCATTACAGCTCACCAGTGAATTACGTTACTGCGATGATGAAGATCGTTATTGGATTCGTGATTACATTATGGGTGAGACTCTTGATGGGCATGAAAGCATTAGCGATAGCATCTTGGGTTATATGGTGGAACAGCTTAAAGCGCTTCATCAAACACCTATAAGCCTATCTTTACCCCGCGTAAATATCAGCGAAAAAGCAGAAGCTTATTGGCGCATTCTAGAAGCTCAGCAAGCTGATCAAGAAATGCTAAAAATGAAAGCCCTAATGCAGGTTGCGATGAGCGAACCTCCTAAGGGTGAATTCTGCCTCTGTCATCTTGATCCTGTTCCGGCTAATTGGCTTTATACGGCCTCAGGCCTACAGTTATTGGATTGGGAATATTCTGGTTTAGGACACCCTTTCTGGGATCTTGCTGCGCTCTTACAAGGCATCCTTTATGGTTTAAATAGCCATGATACAAGCGCAGATGAATTATCTATCGAAGAAACGCGGCTAGAACAGCGTATTATCGAGCTTTACGGCATAGAAGACCTTATCTCTTGGCGTCGCGCAAAAGTACAAATGGAATACCTCTCATCGCTCTGGTACAAAGCGCAAAGCTAAGCTCTCTTTATTGAGGTATGCGGACTCGCCTTTAATAATCAGCGGCTAAATGCTAGACTAATCATTAATTGAACGTTCAATCAAGGTTTGTATGGCTAGAGTAGGCACTGAAAAATTGCGTAAGCAAGAGCTGATTGATGCAGCAATTAGATCGATTGAAAACCATGGTTTTCAAGGTTCTACCATCATGACTATCAGCCGCGAAGCAAGTATGTCGGCAGGCATTATTAGCCACTACTTTGGCAGCAAACAAGGTCTTATTTTAGCAAGTATTCGCCATCTATTAGAGCAGTTGAAGCAAGGTTTACTGAAGCGAATCGCCGAGTGTGAACAAGAGCTAACGCCTGAATTAAGGCTGCATATGATTGTTGAGACCAACTTTTCATATTTCCAACAATCCATATCGATTACACGTACCTGGCTCTGTTTTTGGGCGCAAGCCCTGCATGATCCGGAACTGGCTCGCCTACAAAGTGTGAATAGTAAGCGCTTGCAGCGAAACTTACTCTACTCTTATAAACAAGTGATTAGTGACGAAAAACAAGCACTGACAGCGGCTAATATGACCGCGGCGATGATTGATGGTTTTTGGCTACGAAGTAGTTTAAGTCAAGCAAGCAGTGACTCTAGTAAAAGTAATGACGAATTCGCACAAGCAGAAAAGCTGTGTAAGCAATTTATTTCGATGCAATGTCAACAGGTGTAATACATTATGATTTTAAAGAACTTCATTAATGGCCAAGCGCTTGATAACGGCACAGGTAAAACCTTTGACGTAATTAACCCTGCAACCGGTGAGCTTGCTTATCAAGTTGAAGAGGCTGACGAAAGTATTCGTTTTGCTGCCATTGAAAGCAGCCAGTTAGGCTTTGAAATCTGGTCCTCCATGTCAGGCCTTGAACGCAATCGTATTTTATTAAAAGCTGTATCTATTTTACGTGAACGAAATGATGAGCTTGCAAAGATTGAAGTAATTGATACGGGTAAACCTTTTCAGGAAGCGTCAGTTGTTGATGTAGTAACTGGGGCTGACTCTATTGAATATTTTGCTGCGTTGGCTGTGAGTATTGAAGGTAGTCAGCAAGATTTAGGTGGAGACTTTTATTACACTCGTCGTGAGCCATTAGGTATTTGTGCAGGAATAGGGGCTTGGAATTACCCATTGCAAATTGCCTGTTGGAAGGCGGCTCCTGCATTGGCTAGTGGCAATAGCATGATCTTTAAACCGTCAGAAGAAACTCCACATGGAGCAGTCAAACTTGCAGAAATTTTTATAGAAGCAGGCGTTCCAGTGGGTGTGTTTAATGTTGTCCATGGCGCAGCAGAAGTAGGTGCTTGGTTAACAGGGCATAGTGACATTGCTAAAGTATCGTTTACCGGTGAAGTTGGAACGGGTAAAAAAGTAATGGCAGCTGCGGCAAGCAATTTAAAAGATGTAACGATGGAATTAGGCGGAAAGTCGCCACTCATTATTTTTAATGACGCAGATCTTGATGATGCAGTATCAGCTGCGATGCTGGCAAATTTTTATACTCAAGGTGAAATTTGTACGAACGGCACTCGTGTTTTTGTGCAGAATGAAATTTATCCTAAATTTATTGAGTTATTAAAACAACGTACAGAAAAAAATATTATTGCTGGCGATCCAATGAATCCTGTAACAAATTTTGGTGCATTAATTTCAGAGAATCATAAAAACCTAGTGTTAGGATATATTGAAAAAGGCAATCAAGAAGGTGCCTTTTTATTATCTGGTGGTAAAGAGCTTTCACCAGAAGGTGTGGAAGCAGGTTTTTTTGTAGCGCCAACAATTTTCACCAATTGCACTGATGATATGACGATTGTGAAAGAAGAGATATTCGGCCCTGTTATGTCGGTATTAACTTTTGATGATGAAGCAGAAGTTATTAAGCGTGCAAATGATACCGAGTTTGGTTTAGCAGCCGGTGTATTTACCCAAGACATTCGACGCGCTCATCGCGTAGTGCATCAAATGGAAGCGGGTATTTGTTGGATCAATGCTTATGGTGCCTCTCCTTCCGAAATGCCAGTGGGCGGTTATAAACTATCGGGGATTGGTCGAGAGAATGGTTCTTCAACGATAAATCAATACACCCAAATCAAATCGGTTTATGTCGGTATGAAACCTCTTGAAAGTCCGTTTTAATTCGGTGCGTTATGGTTATGAATAGTATGACAAGTAAAACACATTACGATTATATTATTGTTGGCGCAGGATCTGCTGGTTGTGTACTGGCTAATCGTTTATCAGAAGATAAAAATGCGTCAGTGCTTTTGATAGAAACCGGTGGTAGTGATCGAAGTATTTTTATTCAAATGCCGACTGCTTTATCGATTCCTATGAATACAAAAAAGTATGCATGGCAGTTTGAAACCGAAGAAGAGCCGTATTTAGATAATCGAAGAATGCATTGCCCGCGTGGAAAAGTATTGGGCGGATCATCTTCAATTAATGGCATGGTTTACGTACGCGGTCATGCGAGAGATTTTGACGAATGGGCTGAACAAGGCGCGACCAATTGGAATTATGCAAACTGTTTACCGTATTTTAAAAAATCAGAGCAGTGGGCATTGGCGGATAAAAACCCGGAGACGTCTGAGTATCGAGGTACAAAAGGGCCGCTAGGTGTTAACAACGGCAATGAAATGAAAAATCCGTTGTATCAGGCATTCATTGATGCCGGCGTTCAAGCAGGTTATATGGATACGCCAGATTACAACGCTAAACAGCAAGAGGGTTTTGGCCCGATGCATATGACGGTTAAAAATGGCGTTCGTTGGTCAACGGCAAATGCCTATTTAAGACCTGCATTATCTCGTCCTAACTTAACCGTGGTTACTCATGCACTGGTACATAAGGTTCTATTATCAGAAGTGGTGGATGCTACAGGAAATGCACAGGCCGCGGGTATTCGCTATGAATGCAAAGGAAAGATAATAGAAGTTAGTGCGATTAAAGAAGTTATTTTATCGGCAGGTTCTATTGGTTCACCGCACTTGCTACAACTTTCTGGTATTGGCGCTAAAGAGACGTTAGAAAAAGCAGGTATTGAGTGTCTTCATGATTTACCTGGTGTTGGTGAAAATCTTCAAGATCACTTGGAATTTTATTTTCAATTTAAATGTAAGCAACCCATTACGCTTAACGGAAAAATTGATTTATTCAGTAAGTTTTTAATTGGCAGTCGCTGGATCTTTACTAGAAAAGGTTTAGGCGCGACTAATCATTTTGAATCTTGTGGCTTTATTCGTTCTAAGCCTGGTGTTGAGTGGCCGGATTTGCAGTATCATTTTTTACCGGCGGCAATGCGTTATGATGGTCGTGCCGCATTTGATGGGCATGGTTTTCAGGTTCACATTGGTCATAATAAGCCAGTTAGTCGCGGGGCGGTAAAAGTGACTAGTCCTGACCCTAAAGTTCATCCTAGCATTCGTTTTAATTATCTGGAAAGTGAAGTTGATAGAGAAGGTTTTCGTGATTGCGTTAAGCTAACTCGTGAAATTATTAATCAGCCAGCGTTTGACCAGTATCGAGATGGCGAAATTCAGCCGGGAGAACACATCCAAACGGATGACGAGATTGATGCCTTTGTTCGTGCTAATGTAGAAAGTGCATATCATCCATCATGTTCATGCAAAATGGGAACAGATGGTATGGCGGTGGTTGATCCAGATACGAGAGTGCATGGCATTGGAAAGTTACGAGTGGTTGATTCGTCTATATTCCCGACCATCACTAATGGAAATCTTAATGCGCCAACCATCATGGTGGCAGAGCGTGCAGCAGATATAATTAAGAAAAGCGCCATGTTACCCGCAAGTAATGCAGAGGTATCGATGGAAAAAAATTGGAAACTTGTGCAACGTAGTAAGTTTTAAATTTAGAATAACAGCTCATTTAATCATAAACATACAGGATAAATATAATGATGATAAAAACTCTAGCATTGACGGCCAGCTTAGTTGCTGCAAGTTTTACTCAGGCTAACCAATGTGAAACAGTACGTTTTGCAGATGTTGGCTGGACAGATATTACTGCAACTACAGCTGTTACTTCAGCGGTTTTAGAAAGCATTGGCTATAAAACAAAAACTCAGATTTTATCAGTTCCTGTTACTTATAAGTCTCTTGAAAATAATGATATCGATGTATTTCTGGGTAACTGGATGCCAACGATGGAAGCAGATATAAAGCCTTATCTTGAGCGTGGCACTGTTGAAACAGTTAAGGCTAATTTAGAAGGTGCAAAATATACGTTAGCAGTTCCTAAAACTGTATTTGATGCGGGTGTTAAATCTTTTGCTGATATCGCTAAGCATGCAGATCAGTTTAAAGGAAAAATTTATGGTATTGAGCCGGGTAATGATGGTAATCGTTTGATTCAATCAATGATTGATCAAAATGCTTTTGGTTTAAAAGATTTTGAAGTTATTGAGTCCAGTGAAGCTGGTATGCTGTCACAGGTTAAACGCCAAACTCGTCGTAATAAGTGGATTGTATTTTTAGGTTGGGCTCCACACCCAATGAATGCAAATTTTGAATTAGCCTATTTAGATGGCGGCGATGATTTCTTTGGTCCTAACTTCGGTGGCGCTAGCGTCCATACTAATGTGCGTAAAAACTACACGAAAGAATGTTCAAATGTAGGTCAGCTTCTTAGTAATCTAACATTTACCTTGCCAATGGAAAATGAAGTAATGGCAATGATTTTAGACGAAGGTAAGAAACCAGCGGTTGCCGCAAAAGAGTGGCTTAAGAAAAATCCTGCTGTATTAGATGCTTGGTTAGCTGGTGTTAAAACGTTAGATGGTAAACCTGCTCTAGCGGCAGCAAGAGCTAAATTTTAAATAACTAATAACCTGTAAATACCTGCAACAAAAATTCATAACAGTAAGAGGCTGCGAGTAGTAATAACTGCTCGCAACACATATCTTCATGGAACAGTTTAAATTACCACTAGGTAATTACACCGAAAAATTTGTCGACTGGTTAGTTGATAATGGAGCATCATTTTTTGATGCTATTTCAGAATCACTAGAATGGATAATTGCATTATTTACTGATGCATTATTATGGTTAAACCCTATTGCCTTTATTGTATTGGTAGTGGCCATTGCACTGTATTTTCGACGATCAATTGGGTTAGCGGTTTATGCGGTTGTGGCGCTACTGTTGATTTGGAATTTAGGTTATTGGGTTGAAACCATGCAAACGTTAGCATTGGTTTTATACGCAACGTTATTTTGCATGCTGATTGGTTTGCCGATTGGTATTTATGCTGCACATCACCCCATATTTTATAAAATACTTCAGCCTATTCTAGACTTGATGCAAACGGTACCTACCTTTGTTTACTTAATTCCAACCTTAACCTTATTTGGTTTAGGGGTTGTTCCAGGTCTTATTTCTACCATAATTTTTGCGATTGCTGCACCTGTACGGTTAACTTATTTAGGTATATCGGAAGTACCTGAAGATATTCTTGAAGCAGGAAAATCTTTTGGTGCAACTAAGCGCCAGATTTTATTTCGTATTGAGCTACCTGCAGCAGCAACCAGTATAGCTGCCGGTGTTACTCAGTGCATCATGTTGTCTTTATCTATGGTGGTTATTGCTGCGCTTGTCGGGGCTGATGGTTTAGGGAAACCTGTTGTGAGGGCACTAAATACGGTTGATATTGCTAGTGGTTTTGAAGCTGGCTTGGCGATTGTATTGTTGGCAATTTTATTAGATAGATTATTTAAAGCGGGGCAAGAGAAATGATTGAGATTAAGAATCTTGATGTGGTTTTTGGTCCGCAACCAGAACGTGCTTTACCACTACTTGATGCAAAACAAGGGCGTGAAGAAATTCGCAAAGATACTGGCTTAGTAGTGGGTGTTAATAATGCGAATTTAACGATTAATAGGGGCGAAATATGTGTCTTAATGGGCCTATCTGGCTCTGGTAAGTCGAGTTTGTTGCGTTGTATTAATGGTTTAAACGATACTACGCGTGGTTCAATTAATATTGATCATGATGGTGGCATAGTCGATTTTGCAAATGCCGATGTGAATATAAAACGTGAAATATGTATGAAGCGTATTTCTATGGTTTTTCAAAAATTCGCATTAATGCCTTGGTTAACGGTAGCTCAAAATGTAGCAATGCCCCTTGAGCTACAAGGCATAGATAAAAAAGAAATTAAGCAGCGAGTAGATGTTCAGCTTGATTTGGTAGGCTTAAAAAAATGGGCGAAGTTAAAGCCAAGTGAATTGTCGGGTGGTATGCAGCAGCGAGTTGGTTTAGCGCGGGCATTGGTAACTGAATCTGATATCTTATTAATGGACGAACCTTTTTCTGCTTTGGATCCATTAATACGCACTCAGCTGCAGGATGAGCTTATTCAGCTACAAGAGAAGCTGCAAAAAACAATTGTGTTTGTTAGTCATGATTTAGATGAAGCTCTCAAACTAGGTACTAATATTGCGATCATGAAAGATGGCATTATTGTGCAGCAGGGCAAACCAGAAGATATCCTGCTTAACCCTGAAAATGATTATGTAAGACAGTTTGTTGCGCACACAAATCCGATTCATGTATTGAAAGCCAAATCGATCATGAGGCCCATTAGCGATATGGAGTTTACAGATCGAGGGTACTGTTTAAGTAAGCGTCATGATTACTGGTTGAGTAAAGATCAGCAGCAAGTTTATTATCGTGGGGATGAATTTTCCCCACAACTGTGGCAAACAGGCCAAGACATTGTTAAGTTATCTGCAGCCCCAACGTGTGTTGCTTCAGATACGGCCATGCATGACGTAATGGAGATTCGTTATCATACCGACCATTCGGTATTTATAATGAAAGATTTAGATGAAGATCTTGATGACGATGAAAAGAATCATCGAGATGAAAAAATTCAAGGTGTTATCGGAGATAAAGAGCTGTATCACACCTTATTGGGCAAAATGATGTTGAATGATTAGCCAGCGTATTGGCTTGTTATTGAATATTTACTATAAAAAGAAAATGGAGTAATTATTATGAAAAAGATTTTATTGGCTTGTGCCGTTTCTACTGCTGCGATGCTGCCTTCTTTGGCGGGCGCAGAAGTAACATCGACTGTTGGTATTGTTTCTGATTATACGTTTAATGGTATTAGTCAAACAGATAATGGTCCTGCTCTACAAGCAAGTGTTGATGTTGCTTTTAGCGATTTTTATGTTGGTGTTTGGGGATCCAATGTAGATTTCGGCGATGATGAAGATACACAGTTTGAAATTGACTTGTATGCGGGTAAATACTTTCAACTAAGCCAGTCTGTAGGTATTGATACAGGTATTGCTTATTACACGTACCATGGTCAAAATAAAGAAGACGGTATCGCACCTTCAGATGATTTTGCCTATGCTGAAGCTTATGCAAAAACAGGTTACTCTTCATCTTTAGGTGTTACTGAACTTAACTTGTGGTATGCGTGGGATTATTTTGGCGGCGGTGAAGGTCACAGTGTTGCTATGTTAGCGCATAGCTACGATGTTGCTGAAGGTCATACGTTACGTCTAAGTGTTGATCAATCAACGTATGATGATTCTGATGTTTATTGGTATGATGATAGCTCATCTTATGTTCACTATCGTCTTTCTTATCAGACTAGCTACGAAGGTTTTGACTTCGAGCTTGCCGCAGAAGACACCAGTATTGATGAAGGCGCTTATGAAAAAACGTCTGATGCTCGTATTGTTGCCGGCGTATCATATACTTTCGGTTCTTAATCGACTGAAGTATTGATTTAGCATAAAAATACCCGCTAGGTTTTGGCCTAGTGGGTATTTTTTTGTCTACGATTTGTTGCTAATTTCTTTCCTACTTATTTTCTATATTGAAGCCAAGCATAGAAGAACATTAAGCCGAAGATTAAATCGTTAATGCCGTAAATAACCATGAAAATAGTCGTTACCATAGATTCATTCCACATCAGCATGATGTCTGGCTTCATCACAAACCAGAAATAAAGCGCAGTCCCGACATAAACCATCTTCTCAACGAAGAATACGAATAATAAACGTGATGCTCTTGGGTGTTCTGTAGAAACTGCAATATACGCCATGCCCCAAACAAGGATCATACCTAAGCCGAAGTTGCTAAACACTTCAGGGTAGTAAGTGTTTAGAAGTTCGTTTTGAAAGCCTAAAGAGAAGCCTAAAACACCAAAAATATTAACTAAACCGGCTAGTACAAAGCCAAAGGTGAGGTATTGTTTCATAATATATTCCGTCATGAACTGCTAAGTTTGAGAGCTAAATTTGAGTGCTCTATAAAAAGTTGTCGCATTCTATCAGTGGATTGAATAAGGCTCCACGGTGAGAAGGCGCCAACTGGGTATAATTTATTGAAAAACTGTTTGTCTTTACAGCTAATTCAATTTAATTAAATAAGTTAGGTGTAGGGCACTCTAGAATAGCGCCAATAGTCTGAACCAATTCACGTTCACTTACTTTGACGCCATCTGCTCGTATGCAGGCTGCCAGTGCTTTCATTAAACGACCCTTAACATGTGGGTAAGCTTCGGTTAGCGTATCAAGTGCAATGTTAAAAGCTTTGAATGAGTGTGTTTTGGGTTGTAGTGATAAGTTCTCGAACCCTGCAATGCCAGCGGCAATGTTAAAGCTGTCTAAGGCGCTCTCTAATGAGGTGTGACCATGGTTTGCAACAAAAGAAAGCAGAGTCTCAATCTCGTTACTCAGCTTCTTCACATCGCCGTGCTTGGCTTTGATCGGTTTTGCCTTATTAAAAGTCGGGTTTAAATACTGCAGAATCATGCGGTATGCACACCACTCAAATAAATCGATTTTGCCGTCAGCTTGAACCAGCTTGATCAAGAGCTGTTTGAATTCAGTATATTGGTCTGCCGATAGCAATTTGAGTGCGGGTATCGCTTTATCAATAACGGCTAATCGTTTGCTATCTTTTAATTGGAGCGTGGCAGGAAGCAGCTGCTTAACTTGATCCAGTAATGTGATACCACAGTATTGCTGAATGATATCAAGTTGTTGTTCGTGTACCAAAGAGCTGCTGGGGGCGAGTAATAAGGTATAACATAAGGCCCTTGCGTTACTCGGGTCATGAGCGGCGGCTGTTAATACGGCTTCTGCATTTAACCCCTCATCTGAGTTATCACTCTCAGTAATACTTTTATCGGTTTGCTCGTTACTATTTTTGCTACTAGAAGAATCTTTATAATCAATAGCGGCGGTCATCGCGGCAGCGACACCGGTTAATAGCTCTTCAGTGCTAATTTTGGCTTTCGGCGCTAGTTGTGGTGATTCGTCATAAGCTTGTCTTAATGTTTGAGGTTGTACCCATTCACCGTCCCATTGTTTATCGATTCGACGAATACGCTCTTCTAATTTGGGATGTGTTGATAAAAAACCAAAATGGTTTGAAAAGCTGTTGTAGATAGCATTGCCAAAAAAAGCATGACTGAATTCTTCTCGATGGCTATTACCAATGGCAGAACCTACCCCGCCATAACCGATAACTTTAAGCGCTTCGGCAATGGCTTGAGGATCCCGGGTAAATTGAACAGCGCTAGCATCGGCTAAGTATTCACGCTGGCGACTAACAGCGGCTTGAATTAACTTTCCAAAAAAAACACCGCTGTAGCCTAAGATCATAAAACCTAGACCAATAAAAAATAGTGGCACACCACCTTCTTTTTTATTGGAGGATGACGAGAAAATACGAGATGAAGATCGGCCTCTGCTATAAACACTATGGCGAGCGCCAGACTCAAGGATAATTCTTCCTAATAAACCGATACAAAGAATTCCAAAGAGAATAGCGATTAAGCGCATATTCATCTTCATGTCACCATTCAATATATGGCTGAATTCATGGCCAATTACGCCTTGTAGTTGCAGGCGTGACAGTTTTGTTAGGCAGCCTTTTGTTACACCAATGACAGCGTCAGAAGGTTGAAATCCCGCAGCAAAGGCATTAATACCAATCTCTTCATCGAGCAAATAAACCTGAGGGACTGGCATACCAGAAGCAATGGCCATTTCTTCGATGATATTTAATAAACGTTTTTCATAAAAATCATCGGTATCGGGATGCAGTAGTCGACCGCCTAAAGATTGTGCAATAGAAGCGCCACCACTGCTGAGTTTTACCGCTTTATAGAGGTAAGCAAGTCCAACAAAACTGCATACGGCGGCAGAAATGATAAACCAAGATTTCCACGACATATAATGGAATATATCGAGTAGGGAAGGATTTCTAATGGAGGTTTGCCCCATTTCAGGAAAGAACTCTGGGTTACCCCAAAGCAATCCTGCGACCAGCAAGTTGGTAAGAAAAATAAGTGTGAATAGCGCTAAAGCAAACAATAAAACTAAGAGTTTTGTTCGTTTTCGCGCTTGATCTTGATGGCCGAAAAAATCCATTAAAAGCTAACTTTTGGTGCTGCTTGTATTTGTACGCTGTCTTCAAACTCTAATAATGTCGCGTCTGTTGTATGGCCAAATTTATTCGCAAAGAAAATTGGCGGGAAAGACTGACGAAAAGTATTGTAAGCCGTTACAGCATCATTAAAAGCCTGGCGAGCAAAAGCAACTTTATTTTCTGTACTGGTTAATTCTTCTGTTAGCTGCATCATATTGGTATTTGCTTTTAGTTCGGGATAAGCTTCAACGGTAACGTTGAAGCGGCTCATGGCTCCGGCCAATGCACCTTCTGCACCTGCAAGCTTGCCCATAGCAGCAGCGCTTGATGGATTGCTCGCCACAGCCTTTAATCCTGCCATGGCTTCGTTACGCGCTTCAACCACTGCTGTTAGCGTCTCAGATTCATGCTTTAAATATGCTTTAGCTGTTTCGACTAAATTGGGAATTAAATCATAGCGACGTTTTAATTGAACTTCTATTTGAGAGAAGCCATTTTCATAACGATTTTTTAATGTTACTAAATTGTTATAGATGCTAATGATATAGAATATCAGAGCAGCAATAACAACTAAGGTAATGATTGTTGACATATCCATCGTAAAACTCCTAATTTATTTTTTATTCCACTTACCATTTACGTCTTTATAAAACTGACCGGCAGGTAATTTTTCTGTTATTTTTTCGCCCGCTATTTTTTCAATGTTTTTGAGAGCGGTATTTTGTTCATTTGCAATCGCTTGGTATTTGCTTTTGCGTTTGCTGTTGATTTCAACCATGACTGCTTTTGCATCAGCATTGCCACGCGGAGTCATTTCAACATAGCCGCTGGCATTTTCCCCTAACATGCCTTTTTCACGAGCTTCATCTAGGGTAAGTGCAAAAGATAGCGGGCTAGCGATTAACAAAGCAGCTGCTATTAATAAAGATTTAATGTTCATGCTAAGTTCCTTTAAATAAATGCTAAAAAATGTCGTCTTCTTCTTTGAATAAGTCATCAAGCTCTTTTTCAACTTTTACGCGAACTTCGTGCTCAATTTTAACATTAAGATTAATGGTAATTGGTTTGTCAGGTGCCGCTACCTTTACGGTACAGGCACTCATTATCAGCAGTGCTGGTAATAGGGCGATGATCTTCATTCGTGTTACCTCTATTTTAAAGACTGTTTTAACCACTATATTAACAAGTATGTAGCGAGTGTTCATTGAACTACTTTTGCATTATTGATACTTATTCTCAAGTTTTTGTACGATATCGTTACTGATACGTAAGCTCTCAAGTAAGTCGAGTAAGTTATAATCTAAATTTAAATTCAAATGCGTTGCTTGGCCATTAAAAAATGTAGGATTTTTGCCTTGGAACTGTAAACCGAGCCTTAGTTCACCATTTGGTTGATAAGTAATGTCAGTTTGTAGTTGGTCATAATGAAAATCTTCTAACACTTGCATAGCTAACCCAACGCTTGGATCACTGTCTTTTAATGTCGACGCAACATCATTTTGATAATTAATTATACCACCGGGTGCCCGTGCGTAGAGGCTTCCAGCAGGCACTTGCGGCCCTTCTGGTAATAATATAATAGGTAATACGCCATCTAATGTCCCTGTCGCATTAATACCTGATTCGGCTTCTAATTCTGCTAGCTGGCTAACTTGTATGCCTTCAACTTCAATGCCAAAGGCATTGATCTTTTGGCTTGTATCAAAGCGTATTAGAGGAACCTTAACCTGTCCCCCTAATACATCGCTGTGTATTTCTTCGATGACGATTAAGGCCTTACTGAAATCAGGCTCAATGGTGGTAGTGCTACGTGCCAAAATATTACTGACATTGATACCTGGATTGACGCTGTTAGCCGAGATTTGGCTAACGACTTTAAAAGTTTGGTAAAACGGTCGGCGAATAGCCATTTGAAAGTCCACGTCATCCCAAGCGGTCGTATTGTTATAAATTCCGGCTAGGTCATCAGCGCGTAACATAACATCGGGCTGCCAGCGCCAGGAGATACTTTCGTCATCAAAAATATCCTCTTGGTATTGTTGCCATTTAATCCAGCCCTGTGCAGATAAAGTTCCACCGAGTAGCTGTGCCTGTGTTAGATCTAGCATGTCTATTAGACCTAATTCAGCCCAGTCTAGATTAAGGTTATTTAAATACAGTTGTGCTGCACCTTCTTGCAAATCTGAAAAATCATGTTGAGCATGAAAGGTAAGATCTAAATGATGATTTAGTCCTATGAGTTTTGCTTCAGCTCGCATCTTGTTATCGCTGAAATCTAGAGTGTTTAGGTGAAATGATCCTGTCATTTCTAAAGCGGGCACAGGCCACTGCTCCCAATGACTCGCTGAGTTTTTAGCTTTCCACTCACAGTCTAGCGGTAAATTTTTAAGGGATTCGTTGCTGCGAAGTTGTGGCGAATATTGGAGTTTTAGCCAATCGAAAGAGCAACTTAATATTGCCTGTTCAAGTATTAAACTTTTATGAGCTTTATTACGTCTGTTTACACTTTGAAATGATTTTCTTGTTTCTGCCCAATTTAGATCATTAATTATAACGTTTAATGCTTTCGCATTTATAAGTTCGCCATTAATTCCTTGAAGCTGCCAGTCGGGTAGCACTTGCCAGTTAATTTCCGAAAGTTCACCTGCTGCAAGAGAAGCGGGTAACTGATCTAAATAATCTGTTTCATTATTAATACCAAAAGGTAGGTTTAATTGCCAATGCCAAAATTCATCACCTGTTACTTTTGGATTTTTTTGTGCGTTAAATACAAATTCACCAAAAGTCTTATTACTAAGGCGAGGCCAGCGTTCATTATTTTGCGCTACATTCATATTGAGCATTTGACGGAAATTTATGACGGAACCAGACGCTAAGCTATCACTGAAATCACCACTTATTTTCACCGTGACGTCACTATTAAAATTATTAGCCGTTAGGTTTTGCTGGATGTTACCTTCCCAGGAGCATTCAATATCAGAGGTATCGCTAATCGCGCAGTTTATATTAAGTGATTTACTCAGATGTTGCTGTAGGTGAATTGCGAAATCATCAGCAGTATGTGTTGTGCCTTGTAAATCGAAATCTTCAATTACGAGTTGCCATGATTTTTTTTGTTTGCTGCCATCGCTATGATTAAAATGAGTGGCTGCGTTAAATGATAAATCTCCCTTGCTTAGTGCTGTCGAGGGATTTTTATTTGAAGTATTACTGTTTGAGGTATTGTTGTTCGGTGATTCAATGCTGAAATTATCTATTTTAATTTGAAACAACCCCTCTCCTGATAAATCTTGGAGAATATTCTCTGGGGTATTAATTTGTTTTGGGATTATTATCTCCTGGGTCCATGCTTGAATAGCTGTTTGGGCCAAGAGTTTTGACGATGTGTCTTCACTATTTAAAAGAGAAAGCCAGGCTTGAATGTCAGCGCTTTGCTGCAATGAAAGCAGCACGTTTTTATTATTGCTATCATTTGTTTTCTCTATCCACTCGCCTTGTAGAATGAAAATAGGTGTAGATGAATCTTGTTGATATATTTGAGTGAACAGCGAGCCTTGATTATTAAAACTAAGCTGGTGATTTAGAGATTGATTTAAGCTAGTTGAATTTATACTAGATAGTATTTTAAATTCGTTTTTATTGATGTCGATTCTACCAGAAAGACTTATTGCCGAATGATTGATTGAGAATTTTTTAATGACTATTTTTTCTGCAGGAAGAAATTCAAATATTTCTTTTGCGTTAGGAATAATGATCTCATTTTCAATTACAGTTTTTGTATTGGCTTGTTCCTTTTTATTGCCTGAAATTTTAGTTTCATTTGAATGTTGATCAGCCATGGTTAATGTAAGCTGGTCTACTTCAATGTTGTTAACTCGTCCTGAAAGCAATTTAAATGGATTGTAGCTAATGGATAAGTTTTGTAATGAAAATTTTTCGAGATTGCTATTAGAAGAAGCTGAATTTGAAAACGAAAAGTTTTTTAATCTTAATTGATTCCAGCTGAGGCTGCTAATGCTGATTTCAATATTTTCTAGGTTGCTTTTCTGAAGCGCCCAAGGCAATACTGTGTTTAGTGCCGGTTTAGCTAGATTAGGCAGAAAAATGATGACCAATAATAATGTCATAGCGCTAATCAATAGTGCTTTAACCCATGATCTCATTTTCTGCCTGCTCCTTGCATGTACGGTTTTTAATTAACTGTTTAATTAACTATTTTTTAGCTTAACTGGCCTTGATTTGCTTAACACCGTCTTGGGTTGCTAATAACAAAGTATCAGCAGGGCGACTAGCGAATAAACCATTAGTCACAACCCCTGTTAATTGATTTACATTACTTTCTAAAGTTGTTGGAGCAAATTTTGATTCTGCAGCCATCTGAAAATGATGAACATCTAAAATAACATTACCATTATCTGTGGTGAAGCCCGAACGCAATACGGGATCGCCTCCCAGCTTAACCATTTCGCGAGCAACGTAGCTGCGAGCCATTGGGATGACCTCGACAGGCAATGGGAAGGTGCCCATCACTTCTACAAGCTTACTTTCATCAGCAACACATACGAACTCTTTTGCTACTGCGGCAACGATTTTTTCGCGAGTTAATGCGCCGCCGCCGCCTTTAATCATTTCTAGCTGATGGTTGATCTCATCAGCGCCATCGATATAAAACTCTAATTCCACCACTGAATTTAGGTCATAGACTGGAATTCCATGGTTTTTAAGGCGTTCTGCAGTTGCTTCTGAGCTTGCTACTGCACCATCAAACAAATGCTTAAATTCGGCTAAAGCATCAATAAAGCAATTGGCGGTCGATCCTGTACCCACACCAATAATAGAATCAGTTTCTAGGTGCGGCTTAATATAATCAGCAGCAGCTTTGCCAACGGCGGCTTTAAGTTGGTCAGAAGTTAATACATTCGCAGATGAGGACATGTCTGGGCTCTAATCGATTCGGTTAAATGGGTGCTTTAATATAGATAACACGCAAGCATTATAAATCCTTATTCGCTACAATGCTTGTTTTCATACACTAAAAAAGTATAGATCATGACTGCCCGAGCTTCTTCAAACCCAAGTTCTAAGTTATTAGACCAATATATTAAGAAAATTCTGTCTGCTAACGTTTATGACGTCGCGATTGAGTCGCCTTTGCATGTTGCTCCTTTCCTATCAGAGCGTATGGGGAATAATATTTGGGTGAAGCGTGAAGATAAGCAGCCTGTGTATTCTTTTAAAATTCGTGGAGCTTACAACAAAGTTGTTCAACTCACAGATAAAGAGAAGGCAGCAGGTGTTGTTGCGGCTTCTGCGGGTAATCATGCGCAAGGTTTAGCCTTGGCATCGAAAGAGTTGGGTATTAAAGCGACGATTGTTATGCCACGTACAACGCCGGACATTAAGGTGAAGTCGTGCAAGGCTCGTGGTGCGAAGGTTGTCTTACATGGTGATACCTTTGATGAAGCTTTTGCTTATTCGCAGAAGTTAGTAGAAGAAAAGGGCTTTACCTATATTCATCCGTATGACGATCCTGAAGTTATTGCAGGTCAGGGAACTATAGGTATGGAGATCTTGCGCCAGCTTAATGATCCTATCGATGCCATATTTGTTCCGGTTGGCGGTGGAGGCATCATTGCGGGCATCGCAGCCTATGTGAAATTTTTGCGCCCTGAGATTAAGATTATTGGTGTTGAATCTACAGAATCTGCTTGTTTACATGCTGCGCTTGCCGCGGGTCGTCGCGTAACGCTTCCTCATGTTGGTATTTTTGCTGATGGTGTTGCGGTAGCTCAAATCGGTAAAAACACTTGGGATATTGCGCGTCATTATGTGGATGAAGTGATTACTTGCTCACCTGATGAGCTATGTGCAGCGATTAAAGACATTTTTGATGATACTCGTGCTGTGTGTGAGCCTGCGGGTGCGCTCGGCATTGCAGGAATGAAGAAGTACGTTGAACGTGAAGGAATTGAAGGCGCTAACTTAGTCTCTATCTTGAGTGGTGCTAACGTGAATTTCGACCGTCTGCGTTATATCTCAGAAGTTGCTGAAATTGGTGAAGGCCGCGAAGCAATTCTTGCAGTAACGATTCCTGAGCGTGCAGGTAGTTTTCAGCAATTCTGCAGTTTATTGGGTAAGCGTCCAATTACTGAATTTAACTATCGCTACCGTGATGATAATTCAGCCCAAATCTATGTTGGCGTGAAGGTTGGGGCAGAAAAAGATGCTCGCCAGCAACTATTAGCTGAATTGGCTGAGAAAGAATATCCGGTGCTTGATTTAACGGAAGATGAAATATCTAAATACCATATTCGTCATATGGTCGGTGGCCATGCCCCTGACTCGGTTAATGATGAATTATTATATCGCTTTGAATTCCCAGAACGACCGGGTGCTTTACTGCAGTTTTTAAAATCTCTTGGTAAGAAATTTAATATCTCGTTGTTTCATTATCGAAATCATGGTGCGGCTAATGGCCGAGTTTTGGTTGGGTTGCAGGTGCCCAAAGATAAGGATCAACATAAAGAAATTGAAAGCTACCTAACAGATCTAGGTTATACCTATTGGAATGAAACGGATAATCCAGCTTATCAGCTTTTCTTACGCTAACTTCTATAGAGATAGGAGGACGTAGAGCAGTTTAAATAAAAAAGGCTAATCAAAATTGATTAGCCTTTTTTTTGCTCTGACTTAAACAGCTACTTATTACATTGCAGATACTTTTTCGTAGCTTGATTTCAGCTTTTCCAAGCAGGCTTTTCTAGCATCTTCTTCTGACATTGTTTTTTCATATTCTTTTAAGCAAGATTGATAGATAGGCTGCGCTTCATCTAACAAATCTTTGTTTAGCATTTCTGTAGGTACGCTTTGGTTTGCACAAGCGGTAACAGTAAGAAGTAATGCTGAAGCGATAAGTAATTTTGACATGTTTGTTCCATTTTGAGTGTGATGATAATGAGCGGTATGTTAAGTCTAAAATCCAGATGAAGGAAGGTGCTGCGAATCCATTTGGAGGGATTTAGCCGAAAGTTGATATCATTTTACATTTCAATTCAGGATGTTATCTAACTTGCTCTTTATTACTGGTACTTTTACGAAGTAATACATACATGGCACCTGCGCCACCATCTTTCGGCAGCGCGGTATGAAAGGCCATTACATCTGGGAGCTGAGGTAGCCAGTGTATTAAGTAGCTTTTTAATAGTGCAGGATCTTCGATATTTCGATCTCCTTTACCCGGTAAAATAAGCACTGTACGTAGATCGTATTTTACACAGTCATTTATAAAGCTGAATACGACCTCTCGGGCTTTATCGATTGTCATGCGGTGGAGGTCTAAGCGGGCATCAATAGGGTATTTCCCTTGGCGCAATTTACGGAAAACCCCATCTTGAATACCGTGACATTTAAACCCTAGTTCATCATGTGGCTGAACACGCTCTACTTCGTAATGCTGTAGGTGATTTGGATCACTGCTGACTTTTTCACTGGTGGCGGACTGTTGGCGTAATTTCTGAGCATCGGTAGCTTTATGAGGCTGGCTAAGATCGACTTTTTTGACTTGCTTGATCTTTTTAACGCCCTGCATCTCTCTCAGGAAAAAGTCATCATCGTCTATCATAACTGCTTTCACTACTTTCTATATTTGATTATGGGTGGAGTATATCACCTTGTTAATTGCTCATAAAATGCAGAGACAATTTTCCAGGTAGCAGGTAACTTGTTGATTAATCACTATTTAGTCTAGTAATGGTGCACTTTAAGTAGATGCGCACCAAATCTGGGCGCTGCTTTGTGAGATGATGGCAGTGAGGCTGGGAGGTTAACGAAATTTAGTCTTAAATTCGTTATTTTTTCAATTTTTAAACCAGTTGGTCAGGATATTGCTTTGTTTTTACGCATATTTTATTAATGAAAGGTATTAACATGTCAAACCCCGATTCAGATCTACTCTATGGCTTAGATGATAAGCCTCCTGTCCCTGCTGCGATTCTTGCTGCATTACAGCATATGTTGGCTAGCTTTGTCGGTATCATAACGCCAACGCTTATTATTGGCGGTGTACTTGGTTTGGGAGCTGAAATTCCTTACCTTATTAGTATGGCGCTTATTGTGTCGGGTGTCGGAACATTCATTCAAGCCAAAAAAGTAGGCCCTATTGGTTCAGGTCTTGTTGCTATTCAGGGAACGAGTTTTGCTTTTTTAGGTTCAATATTAGCAGCAGGCTTTATTGCAAAAGGTAAAGGTGGTGGCCCAGAAGAAATTTTAAGCTTAATTTTTGGTGTGTGCTTTTTAGGTGCATTTATTGAAGTATTCTTAAGCCAGTTCTTACATAAGTTGAAAACCTTTATTAACCCTCTTGTTACAGGAATCGTGATTACGACGATTGGTTTTTATCTAATTAAAGTAGGTATGACAGATCTTGCTGGTGGATTCAAAGCTCCTGATTTTGGTAGCTTAGAGAACCTTTCATTAGGTGGTGGTGTTTTATTACTTATCATTGTACTAACTCAGAGTAAAAATCCATTAATTCGTGCAGGTGCGATCTTCTTCGGTATGCTTGCTGGTATGGTGGCTGCTTATGCTATGGGTAAAGTTGATTTTTCTAAGTTGGCTACGATCGACTGGTTCGCTCTACCTTTACCTTTTCAATACGGCTTCTCATTTGATATTGAAGCTTTTATTCCAGTTGCATTGATCTATTTAGTAACAGCGATTGAATCTTCAGGTGATTTAACAGCAACATCTATGGTTTCTAAGCAGCCAATTTCGGGTCCTGTTTATACTGATCGAATTAAAGGTGGTGTTCTAGCTGATGGTTTCAACTCAATGCTAGCGGCTACATTTAACACTTTCCCTAATACAACCTTTAGCCAAAATAATGGTGTTATTCAATTAACGGGTATTGCGAGTCGCTACGTTGCTTATTGGATTGCTGCTTTATTGGTTATAGTTGGGTTATTTCCTGTTATCGGTGGAATCTTTCAACAGTTACCTAAGCCTGTTCTAGGCGGTGCAACGTTAGTTATGTTTGGTACAATCGCTGCTGCAGGTATTCGCATTTTATCAACGATAGAATTAGATCGTCGTACCATGTTGATTATGGCTGTATCGTTTGGTCTTGGCCTTGGTGTAGCAATGGTGCCTGATTTATTGAAAGAAATGCCTAAGATGGTTCAAAA
>PAOL01000068.1 GCA_002708475.1 Oleispira sp.
AGATATTTTTCTGAGATAACTACTGAGATTTTAATTTCAGAAGTAGTGATCGCTTGAATATTAATGGACTCATCCGCTAATACTTTAAACATTTTGCTGGCAACGCCTGCATGAGAGCGCATACCTACACCGACCATAGATACCTTACAGATATCATCTGTACCAGATACTTCACGAGCACCCAATTCAGCCGCTGTATTTTTCAAGACTTCTAACGCCTTGTTATAGTCATTACGATGCACAGTAAAAGTAAAGTCGGTAGTACCGTCTTCAGCTACGTTTTGTACAATCATATCAACTTCAACATTTGCATCACTAATCGGACACAAAATCTTTGAGGCAACACCTGGAATATCAGGTACACCCTTAACTGTTACTTTGGCTTCATCGCGATTAAACGCGATACCGGAAATGACTGGATTTTCCACGGAGCTATTCTCCTCCATTGTAATGAGTGTGCCAGGACCATCATCAAAAGTAGAAAGTACGCGCAAAGGTACTTTATATTTCCCAGCAAATTCAACCGAACGAATCTGTAAAATTTTAGAACCAAGACTTGCCATCTCAAGCATTTCTTCGAACGTTACTTTTTCCATTCGACGTGCATTAGGTACGACACGAGGATCCGTAGTGTAAACACCATCAACATCAGTATATATCTGCGCTTCATCAGCACCCAAGGCCGCCGCAAGAGCAACACCCGTAGTATCCGAACCACCGCGACCTAATGTTGTAATGTTATTATCACTATCAACACCCTGAAAACCTGCAACAATACATACATTACCGGCATCCAACTGCTTGCGCATGGCATCGGTTTCAATATCTTCAATTCGGGCTTTCATGTGAGCACTATCGGTTTTAATACCTACTTGCCAACCAGTAAACGATTTAGCACCAACACCGCGTTTCTGTAACGCCATTGCCAATAAAGCAATCGTTACTTGTTCACCTGTTGAAACCAATACGTCCATCTCTCGTGGAGTTGGATTATCCGAAATGCTATTCGCAAGACCAATAAGACGATTTGTCTCGCCGCTCATTGCAGATACAGCAACCACTATTTGGTGGCCTGCATCATGGAAGGACTTTACTTTATCAGCGACATGCTCGATGCGCTCGACGGTGCCTACCGAAGTACCGCCGTACTTTTGTACATATAACGCCATGATTCTGACTAGCTGTAGAAAAAGGGGCCCAATTAAACACTAATTCCACTTACTTTTGAACAAAAAAAGACGATTGATGCCTTTATCAATCGCCTTTTTCTTGTTCGCTGACCTTATAGACAGCTTTTACTCAAGAACATTCAAAAATCAGGAAAAGAATTACAGTTTTCCAGCCAAAGCCTGAAACGCTTCAAGCGCTTTAGGAATACCTTCAGCATTTTTACCGCCCGCCTGAGCCATCTCCGGCTTACCGCCACCACGACCATCAACATAAGGAGCACATTCTTTAACGATATCCCCTGCTTTCACTTTGCCAATAAGGTCTTTAGTCACACCTGCAAGCAGCGTAACTTTACCTTCAGTCTCTGCCGCCAACATGATAACCGCAGTACCTAGTTTATCTTTTAACTGATCAAGGGTTGTTTTCATTGTCGGAACATCAGTTCCATCAATACGTGCTGATAATATTTTGAAACCATTACCTTCTATTGCTTGTGAAGCTAAATCTGACCCGGCTGAGCTCGCTAGTTTTGCTTTCAATGCTTCAAGCTCTTTCTCTAACAAGCGGCCTTTAGCAATGAGTTGTTCAACCTTTTCACCAATATTATCACTGCTCGCTTTTACGGAACGAGCAATCGTATTCAATGTCTTTTCTTCATCGGCAATAAAATCTAATGCTGCCTGACCAACAACCGCTTCAATACGACGAACACCCGCAGCCGCACTTGCTTCAGAAGTGATCTTAAACACACCTAAGTCACCTGTGCGCTTAGCATGCGTACCACCACACAGTTCAATCGAAAACTGATTTGCATCTGATCCAGTACCCATTGCAAGAACACGAACTTCATCATCGTATTTCTCACCAAACAACGCCATCGCACCGCTATTTTTAGCATCGTCGATATTCATTAGACGCGTAGTAATTTCACTATTATCACGAATTTCAGCATTTACACGATTCTCAATATCAGCAACTTCCTGAGCTGTCATCGCTTCTAGATGAGAGAAATCAAAACGTAACTTGTCATAAGTAACCAAAGAACCTTTCTGAGCAACATGCTCACCCAAAGCATTTCTTAATGCAGCATGCAAAATATGCGTTGCTGAGTGGTGCAAAGCTGTCGAAGCACGTTTTTCAGCATCAACTTCAGCCGTTAATTTATCACCTTCAGTAATAGTACCTTCAACCAAAATACCCTGATGAACATGATTACCACTTTCTTTAACCGTGTTTTTAACCTGAAAAACAACACCGTCGGCCTTCAAGAAGCCAGTATCGCCAGCCTGACCACCAGATTCACCATAAAAGGCCGTTTCATCTAAAACGATTAAGGCTTCAGTATTTGAAGAGATACTATCGACTTTTTTGCCGTCAACAAACAAGCCCTGTACAGAGCCCTGATTGACTAAGTTCTCATAACCTAAGAAGGTCGTCTCACCATCTAATTCAAGCGATGCACCGCCCTTCATAGAGAAGTTACCAGCCGCTCGAGCCGTTGCTCGTTGATGCTCCATCGCCTTATCAAAGCCAGCTTCATCAACCTTTAAATTCTTCTCACGCGCAACATCCGCAGTCAAATCCATCGGGAAACCATAGGTATCATATAGCTTAAATACCGTTTCACCGGGAATGGTATCGCCTTTTAATGTGCTAATTGCATCATTTAAAATCCCCATACCTTTGTCTAACGTTTTAGCAAACTGCTCTTCTTCTAAGCGCAGTACTTTCTCGACTTGGGCCTGAAGTTTCACCAATTCTGGATACGCAACACCCATTTGCTCAACCAGCGCAGGGACCAGCTTATGGAAGAAGCCCACTTGTGCTCCTAACATATGCCCATGACGCACTGCGCGACGAATAATACGACGCAGTACATAACCACGACCTTCATTCGAAGGATAAACACCATCAACCACCAAGAAGCTAGTTGAACGAATATGATCGGCAATCACTCGTAATGATTTATTTTCTAAATCATTACAACCCGTCACTTCTGCAGCCGCTTTTAATAAAGCTTGAAATAAGTCGATTTCATAGTTGCTATGAACGCCCTGCATAATTGCAGAAATACGCTCCAGACCCATTCCCGTATCAACGGAAGGCTTAGGTAAAGGATGCATAACGCCATCTTCAGTTCGATTAAACTGCATAAAAACGTTATTCCAGATTTCGATGAAGCGATCTCCATCTTCTTCTGGCGTACCAGGCTTTCCACCCCAAATGTGTTCACCGTGATCGTAGAAAATTTCAGTACAAGGACCACACGGCCCAGTATCACCCATTGACCAAAAGTTATCCGACGCGTATTTCGCGCCTTTATTATCACCAATACGGATAATTTTATCTTCGCTTAGGCCCATCTCTTTATGCCAGATGTCATAAGCTTCTTGGTCATCTGCATAAACCGTTACCAGTAATTTATCTTCTGGAAGATTCATCCATTCTTTAGACGTTAAAAATTCCCAAGCAAACTTAATCGCGTCTTGCTTAAAATAATCACCAAAGCTGAAGTTACCCAACATTTCAAAAAACGTATGATGACGTGCTGTATACCCCACATTTTCTAAATCGTTATGCTTACCGCCAGCACGAACACAACGCTGAGAAGACGTCGCTCGAGTATAACTGCGCTCATCTTGACCCAAAAAAACATCTTTAAACTGAACCATACCCGCATTGGTAAACAATAAGGTTGGATCATTACCCGGTATAAGTGGGCTAGAGGCAACAATTTCATGCCCCTTAGAATTAAAATAATTTAAGAACGCTTGGCGAATATCAGAGCTTTTCATAGTTAACACGGTCCATTGATACTGGATTAAATACTGTCAGTACAGTTTGGTAATATATTTGGGCATGATTATAGCTTGCCTCGTGGGGAATAAGTAGATCTCAAAAGAAACTAACACGAACGAAAGCCTGTTATTTTCAGCACTACACATCTAACAACTGTCTTTTCCTGCACAAACAGAAAAGTAAGTTGACGAATCAATATAACTATATAAGAATATGAAAATAAACTAAATCTGGAGTTATTCATGAACATTGACCGTCTTGTATTTGCTATTGCTGGTATCTTTATCCTCATCAGTGTTTCGCTTTCTCAGCTGCACTCTGTTTATTGGCTGGGTTTCACTGCATTTGTAGGTTTGAATTTGCTACAAGCATCTTTTACTGGATTCTGCCCTTTAGCCAAAATCCTAAAAGCAATTGGCAAACCGTCAGGCCCTGCATTTAAGTAAATCCTTTCTCTAAAATGCCCCACCTGAAGGTTTCTTTATATAAAATAAAGAAACCTCATTTATATTTTGGCGAGTCTTAACACTGATTCTTCAGCTAACAGTCTTTATAATTTTCGTTTTTTTGATTATCAGAGACTGATCCATGCGTTATACACCTTCACCTTTTTTACTTCCTATATTATTAAGCTTAATTACTTGCTTTCTCCTAAGCTCTTATAGTTATTCCGAAAACAATACTGAACACTCTTCAGGAGAATCATCTCTATGGGAGAAATACCCTAGCAATTTGCCTCAGTTTGATTATTCTGGCGATAAACTCCAGCAACATTGGCCACAGCTATCCGCTACAACAGGTATATCCTGGCCAGATGCAGTAACTATTGAAAACATGATGGCTGAGTTTCCATTACTTGAAGAACAGCTACAACAGCGAGCAAAATCACAAAATGCTCCAGCTGAACTAAAAGAAGTACTCAACAACAACTATCAACCCCTTGCAAAATCTGTCCAGCAAGTTTGGCGCCTTCACTACCAAGGAGATTATGAACAAGCCTATCAACTCGGCATGACACTTTCTCCTGCAGGTTTATTTCCTGCACTTTATGCAAAATTAATCCATACAACGTATTTGATTCATGACATTAAGAAAAAAGAAGAAAGGTTTTTGGAAGTTGACCAAGTACTGGCAAGAACTCTGCCTCTTGCACCGAATTACAACTTCATCACTTTTGGTGATACTTATCAAAAAGTACGACGCTTAGAGCTAATGACAACTAGCCAAGCAACCACCTCAGGATTACTTGGCCCAACTCAAGACAAACTACAAGAACTGCATTATAAGTTCCCCGACAATCCTCTTTATCCAGCCATGTTAGCGGGAATTGATGCGGGTATTATTGAACGAGTGGGTGGTTTCATTGGAAGCATAACGTATGGCGCCAATGAAGAGGAAGCCATCAAACTCTTTAAACAAGCAATAAAACTCCAGCCAAACCTAGTAGTTCTTTATAATGAATTTGCTCAAGCAATATTACGCTTAAATAATGAAGATCATAATAAGCTGTTATTAAGTCTACTTAATCAATGCGTTACTTTAATCGCATACAGTGCTGAGGAAGCACTTAATCAGCACTCATGCCAAAGTTTATTAATGCAACAAAATGAGCACTTTTATAAATAAGGGTATTTATTAATAATACGCTCTATTTTTCAGATATAATGCGCACAATACTCCCCCTTTCATAGGATTTTATTGTGCACAAAATAGTTATCGTTGGCGGCGGTGCAGGCGGATTAGAGCTTGCTACCCAACTGGGCCGTAAATGGGGTAAAAAAGGTAAAGCAGAGATTCACCTTGTTGATGCTAACCATACCCATCTCTGGAAACCGCTACTTCATGAAGTGGCTACCGGAGCGCTCGACTCTGGTATCGATGAATTAAACTACCAAGCGCACAGCAAAAAGCACAGCTTCAACTTCCATGTTGGCCGCATGTGCGGTCTTAACCGCAAAGATAAGGTCATTGAACTTGCCACCATTTTCGATGACAACGAAGAAATTCTACCCAAGCGTGAAATCAAATACGATCAACTAGTCATTGCCTTAGGCAGTGTAACTAATGATTTCGGAACGAAAGGTGCTTCTGAGCACTGCTACTTCTTAGATGGCCGCCCACAAGCTGAAGTGTTTCACCACAAGCTGCTCAATCAATTTATTAAAGCAAATGGCAGTAACAACCCTGAAGAGTTAAGTATTGCCATTGTTGGTGCTGGCGCAACAGGTGTTGAACTATCCGCTGAGCTTTACAATACAACGGAAGCCTTATCTAGCTACAACATGAGTCAATTTAAAACAGACAAATTGAAAGTTTCTCTTGTTGAAGCAGGCCCACAAATTTTGCCAGCTCTTCCGAAAAGAATATCTGAAGCCGCAAAACGCGAATTAGAAAATCTTGGCGTCGATGTCCTTACCGAAACAATGGTGACAGAAGTGACCAAAGAAGGATTTGTAACTAAATCGGGGGATGTAGTTAAAGCAAAACTAAAAGTTTGGGCTGCAGGTGTTAAGGCACCCGATTTCTTAGCGAATATCGGTGGACTAGAAACNAACCGCACCAATCAACTCACTATTAAGCCTACACTGCAAACAACGTTAGATGATGACATCTTTGCTATTGGTGATTGTGCTTTCTTATTGCAAAAAGATGGCACCGCAGTTCCACCAAGAGCTCAAGCTGCTCATCAGCAGGCCAGTCACTTANTAAAAGTACTTACACAACTTAAAGCAGGAAAAGAGCCAGAAGGTTTTGTTTATAGAGACAAAGGCTCATTAGTTTCGCTAAGTCGTTATAGTACAGTAGGAAGCTTAATGGGCAATTTGAGCAAAGGCTCTATGATGATCGAAGGGCGCCTTGCTCGTATAGTGTATGTATCCTTGTATCGTTTACACCAAGTAGCATTACACGGTTACTTCCATACCATTCTTTTATCTTTAGTTGGGCATATAAACAAAGTTATTCGCCCACGATTGAAACTTCACTAGCGGGTGAAGTTGTTATAGCGTCCTGTCGATANTCACCAGGGCGCTTTCCAGTCCAACGCTTAAATGCTTTATAAAACGCACTTGGCTCGTTAAAGCCAACCTTATAAGCTACTTCATACAAAGCCAATGTTTCATCTTCTATGAGCTTTAATGCTAATGCTTCACGNCAATCATCTAAAATTGTTTGATAGTTTGTCCCAACTTCTTTTAAACGACGCTGTAAATTCCTAACACTAATATTTAATTTTTCTGCGACTATTTCTTGCTGTGCATTACCTGATAGCAAACATTCTTTAATACTTTTCGTAACCTNAATATATAGCTCTAGGCGCTGCTCTCTTTTGAGAGTAATTTTATTTATTTCATAGATGGTATTTTGTAACAGCTTGGAGTCTTTCTTGCTATTCATTGCCATCAGCAATTCAGCGTCAAACTCTAGATAAACTTCGTCATCAGCGATTAAGTNACAATTCAATACACTCTGATATTCCTGAAGATTTGCCACTTTCTGNTCATAATGATAATAAATAAACTCATTACAGTTAGCATGCACTTTTTCTATCGCTGCAACGATGCCAGAAAAAACCATATCCCGCTGCTGACTAGTAAAGTTTATTTTATCGTGAGCTGGATATTTTAAAATATAACATCCATCCTTTTGCTCTATGAAAGTAAAATATCCAGATTCAGAAATAACTTTTGAGTGCTCTACCATAGCAGACAAGCCATGGTATAAAGTATCAGAATAAGTAATTAGCTTTTCTAATATCAAATCCTTTTCGGCAACATAGTAACCAAGCCGAACCTCTAACACACGATCATCCGCAGCCTCATAAGCAGCTTCATGCAGTGCAGCCAATTTATGGCTAGAAATACCAAACCTTGTTATTTTCGGGTCATTAATATCAATCCTTAATACGTCATCAAGAACCTTCTTGGGAACACCATTCTGTAACCAGAATTGATACAGTATACGAACCAAAGAGATCGCAACTTGTGGCAAAAGCGGCATATATACTATTCCTCCCTCCAATTCATATCCCAATGAACTGATCTATTTATTATTATTCGAGAAGATATTGATTTTTTAGTAGATTAAAGTCAATGAGACTTATTCAAAAGGGAGAGAATGACACATTGATATTTCTAAAATGTGGAACCTGCATCAAAATTAAGGGATATTAAAGAAGAATAACACTACAGAACTTGTTGATATTGCTCCAGGGCATACTTAATTTGATCCATGTCAAAACCTCGATAAGCGAGGTAACGAAACAGCTTTTGCTTATCTTTGTAATCACTCAAATCTAATGCTTGAGACTTTTTCAGACCACTTTCATAAGCTAGCTCAAACCAATCACAATCAACACTCATCGTTTGTTCAATTAAATCAGAGTCAATGCCTTTATCTTTTAACTCACGACTTATCCGCATAAAACCAAGACCACGATTTATACGCGATCGTAGAAAAGATTCGGCAAAACGCTCATCACTTTGATAGCCTGCTTCAGCAAGCCTATCTAATAACTGATGTAATTGGGATTCATCCTTACTGCGGGGTTCAAGCTTTTGAAACATTTCATGGCGGGAATACTCTCGACGCGAGAGTAAATTTATAGCGGCTACACGTAATTCGCTATCTGAAAGCTCGGCAGGCTTATAAAAGCCCACCGATTTATTGCTACTTGTTTGGCGATCAGTCTTACGACTAGAGTATTTCGAAAACAAAGTTTACTACTCTAAATACAGCTTAGGGCACTTCAACTTAAGACTCTGCAATTTCTGCAGCATCTTCACCCTTATCTTCCTGCGCTTCTTTATCAGCAGGACCTGAAAGCAATTGTGCACGAATCTCTGCTTCAATTGTTTCTGCAATCGCCGGATTTTCTTGTAAGAATTTCGCAGCATTTGCTTTACCTTGACCAATCTTATCACCTTGATAAGCATACCAAGCGCCAGATTTATCAACTAAGCCACACTTAACACCTAGATCAATAACCTCACCCATATGATAGATACCTTCACCATAAAGAATCTGGAATTCTGCTTGTCTAAACGGAGGTGCAACTTTGTTCTTAACAACCTTAACGCGAGTTTCATTACCCATTATTTCATCGCCCTGCTTAACCGCACCTGTACGACGAATATCTAAGCGAACAGAAGAGTAAAACTTAAGCGCGTTACCACCTGTTGTTGTTTCAGGGTTACCAAACATCACACCAATTTTCATACGAATTTGGTTAATGAAAATTACTAGGCAATTTGCATTTTTCACATTAGCAGTCAATTTACGTAATGCTTGTGACATTAGACGTGCTTGCAAACCAACATGATGATCACCCATGTCGCCTTCAATTTCAGCTTTTGGTGTTAATGCAGCAACCGAATCAACTACGATTACATCAACAGCACCAGAGCGCACCAAGCTATCTGTAATCTCTAGACCTTGCTCACCCGTATCAGGCTGAGAAACCAGCAAAGTATCTAAATCGATGCCTAACTTTTCTGCATATGAAGGATCAAGTGCGTGCTCAGCATCAACAATAGCAACCGTTTTACCTTGCTTTTGTGCTTCTGCCATCACAGACAAACACAAGGTTGTTTTACCAGAACTTTCTGGCCCATAAATTTCAACAATTCGGCCATACGGCAAACCGCCTATGCCCAAAGCAACATCCAGCGTCAAAGAACCGGTTGATACCGACGGAATTGCTTCACGCGGCTGATCACCCATTTTCATAATAGAGCCTTTACCAAACTGACGCTCAATCTGACCCAGTGCTGCATCAAGTGCTTTTTGCTTATTTGCATCCATTATGATGTTCCTTTAATTAGTTACCATGACCAGATCATGCTGATCATTTTTTGTTTTACTGTAGATTTAACCAGTATTTAAGCATAGCTAACTGGATTGGCCAAGTCATAAAATTGTTTTTCTACAATAAAAAACAACAAACTCCTCTACAAGCCCCATGGATAATAGATCTCAGAGTAACAATTATTTTTTACACGGTCTAATTCCGAAGGAGTTGAGACAATATATACAGTATTATATCCAGTACTATTTTAGTATCTATACAGTACTTTTTAGGTTTGAAATTGTTTTTTGTAATAACTTTACCGACTACCATTACACAGTAGCTTTGTTCAATTGCCTCACAATCCCTTACAATGCTGCTTTTACTATTCAGATTTAGGATTTCAGCGCGAATATGAGTAAAGCAGCAGCGACCCACACCCCTATGATGCAGCAATATTTTCGTCTTAAGGCTGAAATTCCAGATATCATGCTTTTTTATCGGATGGGGGATTTTTACGAGCTGTTTTATGATGATGCGCGCAATGCCTCCAGATTATTAGATATAACGCTGACAGCTCGTGGCCACAGTGGTGGTGAGCCGATCCCCATGGCAGGCATTCCTTATCACGCAGCTGAAGGGTATATCGGAAAGCTCGTTCGCCTCGGCGTTTCTGTAGGTATTGCAGAGCAAGTCGGCGATCCCGCTACTTCTAAGGGCCCTGTTGAGCGAAAAGTTGTTCGCGTTATTACTCCAGGTACGCTAAGTGATGAAGCTTTCTTAGATGAGCGCCGCGATAACTTATTAGTGGCTGTTAATAAGCAAAAGCAAAACAAACACGATATTTATGGCATTGCCATGATGGACATAAGCTCTGGTCGCTTTGTTGTGATGGAGGTCGCCAGTGAAGATTCTTTATTAGCAGAATTAGAACGAATCAAGCCTGCTGAACTTCTATACAACGAAGACCAAGCATTTCCTGATGCGTTAATAAACCGTCCTGGCGCCAAATCACAAGCTCCGTGGCACTTTGAATCTGATACGGCATTTCGCTTATTAACCACTCAATTAAAAACCAAAGATTTACGCGGTTTTGGTTGCGAAGATTTAGTCGTTGCCATTCAAGCAGCAGGCGCTCTTTTACAGTATGCACAAGATACTCAGCGCAGTGGCTTACCCCATGTTCGCACCTTATTAATTGAACAGCCAGATGATGCCATTATTATCGATCCGGCAAGCCGTAAAAATTTAGAAATTGATATCAACCAGCAAGGTGATGGTGAGCATACTCTTGCCTGGGTTATGGACAGAACCGCGACTCCTATGGGTAGCCGTTTATTACGCCGCTGGCTGAATCGTCCTATACGTAATCAAAATACATTACAGCAGCGCCAACAATTAATTGCCGAATCGATTGATGATTATCACTGGGAACCTTTGCATCAGCAGTTAAAAGGTATCGGAGATATTGAACGTATTTTATCCCGTATCGCTTTAGGTTCTGCTCGCCCCCGAGATTTAGCTCGCCTACGAGATGCATTGGCTCGATTGCCAGAGTTACAAGAATTATTACAAAGCTTGGCAGCCAGTCGTGCCAAAGAACTTTCGGCATTAATCAAACAATACCCACAATGGGTCGATGAATTACAAAAAGCGATCATTGACAACCCTCCTGTCATTATTCGTGACGGGGGCGTAATTGCTGAAGGCTATGATGCGGAATTAGATGAACTAAGATCCATCAGCCAAAATGCAGGTGATTATTTATTAGAGATCGAACAGCGCGAAAAAGAAAAAACTGGAATATCGACACTTAAAGTCGGTTACAACCGTGTTCATGGTTACTTTATTGAAATCAGCAAAGCTCAATCCGAAGCCGCTCCGGTTGAATACATTCGTCGTCAAACACTAAAAAATGCTGAACGTTTCATTACCCCTGAACTAAAAGAATTCGAAGACAAAGCACTTAGTGCAAAAAGTCGCTCTTTGTCGCGAGAAAAGCACCTTTACGAACAACTGGTTGAGCGTTTAGGGCAAGACCTATTCAGCTTACAAGACACTGCAACCGGGCTTGCTGAACTGGATGTACTTGTAAATCTTGCAGAACGCGCAAGCACATTAAGGTTTACTGCTCCAAAGCTCATAAACGAACGAGGTATCAACATTGTTGCTGGTCGACATCCTGTTGTTGAAGAGATCATAGAAGATCCATTCGTTGCTAACGGTTTAGACCTTCAACCCAAACAGAGCATGCTTATCATTACCGGCCCTAACATGGGTGGTAAATCGACGTATATGCGCCAGAATGCATTAATCGTATTGCTTGCTCATATTGGTAGCTATGTACCTGCCGAGAGCGCAACTATCGGACCTATTGATCGTATTTTCACACGCATGGGTTCTGCAGATGATTTAGCCGGTGGCCGCTCGACCTTTATGGTTGAAATGACCGAAACAGCCAATATTTTACACAACGCAACTCCTAACAGTTTGGTATTAATGGATGAAGTTGGTCGCGGCACCAGCACTTTTGATGGCTTATCATTAGCATGGGCAGCAGCCGTTCACCTTGCAAAGGAAGTTCATGCGCTCACTTTGTTTGCGACACATTACTTTGAAATGACCACACTACCCGAGCAAATTAATTGCGTAGTTAATGTTCATTTAACAGCGACAGAACATGACGAACGTATTATCTTTTTGCATAATGTCGAGTCAGGCCCTGCTAGCCAGAGTTATGGTCTACAAGTTGCGCAACTTGCAGGTGTACCTAAACTAGTAATTGAGCAAGCAAAAGAAAAGCTTCATTTGCTTGAAAGTGAAACGTTCGATGACGTGCCTAGCGCTAAACAAGAATCAATAGAAATACAACCTGATGAAAAGCCTATCGCTAGCATTATGAGTACTTCTAGTACTATTAACCCAATGCAGCCAGATATGTTTTCGCAAGGACCTTCAGAAGTTGAAATTGCTATTGCCGCAATTTCTGCAGATGACTTAACGCCAAAACAAGCATTAGACGAAATTTATCGTCTTAAGTCTCTGCTAGAGTAAATACCTATTAACCTACTATAGAGACATAGTAAGAACTAAATAGGCAATAAACTGCTTGCTTATATCACATTATGATATAAGTTTATTCAATTTATAACCTTGCGGTATTAGCCCGCCATCTCTAGAATGGCGCCACCGTGATGGGCATAGACCCAATGAGATGAGGAGATCGACTGCAATGACATTTGTAGTAACTGATAACTGTATTAAATGTAAATACACTGATTGTGTAGAAGTATGCCCAGTAGACTGTTTTTATGAAGGCCCAAACTTCTTAGTTATTGACCCAGATGAATGTATTGATTGCGCATTATGTGAACCAGAATGCCCAGCACAAGCAATTTTTTCTGAAGATGAAGTACCTGCTAACCAAGAGCAGTTTATCGAATTAAACGTTGAATTATCTGAAACGTGGCGCGATAACAACATTACTGAAATGAAAGATAAGCTTGCAGATGCAGAAGAATGGGATGGCGTTCCTGATAAGTTACAATATCTAGAAAAATAGCGTCCTTTATTTTTAAGAAATAGCGTTTAACTTCTTAAATTACAGGCATAAAAAAAGGGCTACTTCCTGTAGCCCTTTAGCACCCTAGCTTCCATCACATCCTACACAGACAACCTTGTCCAGTTCCTTACGTTTTTGCCATCATGGCGGCCAACTCCCTGTTAACCTATAAACTTTATATTAGACGTCTTTTCTTATTCAACAAGTAAGATAAAAACTAAGCATCGCCAAAAATAGTACTCGCATTTAAGCCCTGACTTTCCATAATTTCACGCAAACGCTTTAAAGCTTCTACTTGAATTTGACGAACACGCTCTCTCGTTAAGCCAATTTCACGGCCTACTTCTTCCAAAGTACTAGTCTCATAACCTCTAAGGCCAAAACGACGGGAAACGACTTCACGCTGCTTCTCAGTTAGTTCATCCAACCAATCGGAAAGACTGCCAGTAATATCATTATTTTGCAGTGTCGTGCACGGATCTGCGCTGCGATCATCAGCAACCGTATCTAATAAGCATTTATCTGAATTTGGACCCAATGGTGTATCAACCGATGTTACACGCTCGTTTAACGCTAGCATGCGTTTCACATCGGCAACAGGGCGCTCTAAAAGATCTGCAATTTCTTCTGGGGATGGTTCATGATCTAATTTTTGCGCTAATTCACGTGAGGCACGCAAATAAACATTTAATTCTTTCACTACATGAATTGGTAAACGGATAGTACGCGTTTGATTCATGATTGCGCGTTCGATGGTTTGTCTAATCCACCATGTTGCATAGGTTGAGAAGCGGAAACCGCGCTCAGGATCAAATTTTTCTACAGCTCGAATCAGGCCTAGGTTGCCTTCCTCAATCAAATCTAAAAGGGATAAGCCACGATTCACATAACGACGGGAAATTTTAACAACTAAGCGCAAGTTACTTTCAATCATACGCTTACGACCTTTCTCATCTCCCTTTCGGGCTAGACGAGCAAAGTGCACTTCTTCTTCTGGCGACAACAATGGCGAAAAGCCAATTTCATTTAAATATAATTGCGTAGCATCTAAGGCTTTGGCAGAACTCGGCTCAGCGATAAATCGCTCTTGGGTTGCCTTGCTCGTTCGCTCTAATGGCGCTTTAGTCTTCGTTGCCTTAACTGGTGCTTCGATTACCACGTCATCGAAAGACTCTTCGCTAATTTTTTGTTGAGCTGCCATGTGTCGTCCCGCCTTTTTTTCGTTCTGGTTATTCCTGATTACTATTCAGGTTCCATACCAGAACGCTTAATTAAACATTAACTCCTCCAGTTACCGCTTCGGCAAAAATTGGAGGGGGTCTACTGGTCTGCCATTTCGACGAATTTCAAAGTGAAGTTTCACCTTATCCGTTCCAGTAGATCCTATTTCGGCAATTATCTGCCCCGCTTTAATTTTTTCTTTCTCACGGACCAGAATGCGGCTTGCATGGGCGTATGCACTAAGGAACTGAGTATCGTGTTTTATGATCACTAAATTGCCATAACCACGAAGACCTTTTCCTGCATAAACGACCGTCCCTGCCGCAGCTGCATTTACAGATTCACCTTTTTCACCGGCGATATCAATACCCTTATTTTTAAGCTTTTTGGTTGAGAAACGCTCAATAACCTTACCTTTAGCAGGCCAATTCCAAGCCCCTTTACTCATTGATTTAGAGCTTACTGGCGTAATTGGTCTAACTTTTTTAGTTACGGTAGCAGGCTTTTTCCTCTTTACAGACGATTCTGACGTTTTTCCGACACTACCAACTTTAGTCGTATTCGATTTTGCTATGCGATTTGAAATGTCAATTTTTTGTCCAGCATAGATTATATAAGGCTTAGGAATGGAGTTAGCACTTGCTAACTTGTGATAATCCCATCCATAAGTCCAAGCAATAGAGAATAAGGTGTCACCCTTTTCCACTATATGAAAAGTCGTCGATTTTTTGCTTTTACTGAACTTCTCTTCAGTTGATATAAATTCTCGACTACTTATGCAACCTGTCATACATACCGTAACCAGAATGACAAAAGTCATAATCACTGCAGATAAAAGCCTATTTCTATCGTTATTTTTTTGACACATGAACATGACAGCTTTACGCCTTTTACAATAGTCTATAATTTCTAAACAAAAGGTAATAATAANNGNCTNATATATTCCAAAGAATTCTATAAAATAAGGAATAAAAAAGACTTTTCTTTTAACTACTACCTTTTATCTTCTAATTTCCCCTTAAAAGGGTGAAAAAGTTCACATTTTCTGCTTAAACTTTTTCATTTTTTTCGTACGACGAAAACTTTTCAAGTAATAAAACACTCGCAAAACCGACGCATANCAACNCCACNGCCCATACAATTTGATCACTACTTGACCANTCAGGGATCCGATTTAATTGTTCAAAAGGCACTTCAACACCCTTGCTATTCAATCTATAGCTAATAGTTTCTTTCCAAGGCCATACTTTTAGTAAGGCTCCCAGCATAAAACCTGTCAATAAACTAAACATGAGATCTTGATAATGATGCAGTAACCAACTTAGTAAGCGAGAGAACAAGATTAAGCCTAGACCTGCGCCTAACGCGAATATCAACATTATATCCAGCTGAAGCCCTTTTACTGCTGCTAAAACAGGGGCATATAAGCCCATTAGTAATAAAATAAAGCTCCCAGAGATACCCGGCAAAATCATTGCACAGATTGCTATGCTTCCCGCGAGAAAGATATTTAAGTAATTCGCTTCAATACTGGTAGGGCTTGCAATGCTAATAAAAGCTGCGATAAACACACCAATTAACAAAGATGCCAAAGTAAGTGGCTGCCACTGCTTGATTTGTTTCGCCATATGTAAGCTGGACGCTAAAATCAAACCAAAGAAAAATGACCACAACAACACTGCGTGCTGATCGAGTAAATAATGAATCAGTTTTGCTAACGTAAGTATTGCGGTTAATATTCCGGCTAAAAGTGTCGCTAAAAAGGTTCCGTTTGCCGCTTTCCATGCCGCTTTTGGACCTTTTTTAAAGAGTAAAACCAGCGTTTGTAGATTTACGGATTTAATCGAGTCTAACAATTCCGTATAAATACCGGTAATAAAGGCAATAGTGCCTCCTGAAACTCCAGGGACAACGTCTGCACTGCCCATGGCAAGGCCTTTTAAATACAACCAAAGATGCTTCACACTGATTCCTTATTTGATTTTTTCGTGACTACTATTTAATTATCGCTAAAAAAAAACCTGCAATCGCAGGTTTTCGAATTTATGCCAACGCCAATGCGCAACTCTATTAAACGTTTTTTATACCCGCTAAAAAAGGTACAAAATTTACGTCCTCTAAAACCTTACGCTGCCAATTATCACCATTGCGAGTCACGAGAACCAGTGACTGCTTATCCCCACCGACTGGGAGTATCATACGACCACCATCAGCCATTTGATCTAACAATCCTTGTGGAATATTCTCAGGTGCCGCTGCGGCAATAATGCCATCATAAGGGCCGCATTGCTCCCATCCCCAATGACCGTCCGATAATTTAAAGCTTACGTTATGCAGCTTTAACTGACGAATGCGTGTTCGTGCCTTATTAAATAATGGTTCGATACGCTCTACGCTATAAAGTTTCTTTACCAAGGGTGCCAATATAGCCGTTTGATAACCCGAACCTGTGCCGATTTCTAAAACATTATTTAACGGCCCCTTAGCTAATAGCAGCTCCGTCATTTTCGCGACTATATAAGGTTGGCTNATCGTTTGACCATTACCGATGGGCAAGGAGCTATCTTCATAGGCTCTATGAGCTAAAGCTTCATCAATAAATATATGGCGTGGAGTTGATGCCATCACATCCAATACTTGTTGATTTTCAATGCCGCGATCACGTAAGCGCTCGATTAAGCGATTGCGTGTTCTTTGAGAGGTCATCCCTATTCCGGCTAGTTGTTGCTCATCCACATGAGGATCCTTTCTACTTTTTACTAAGTCTAGTTACTTGCGTCTAGTTACTTGCTAGCTACTTATTTAACTGTTTTTAACTGAGTTAAACATTCTAAAGCATTTCCATGAGTCATATCCGCCTGAATCGGCGTAATACTGACTTTTCCTTGTTCTATCGCGTGAAAATCAGTGCCTTCCCCCGCATCAGCCCCNTCTCCTGCCGCTGAAATCCAGTAGCATTCTTTACCACGAGGGTTNGTGGTNAACACTGGATTATCAGAACGCTCTCGATGACCTAAACGTGTAATCTCAANCCCTTTTAATTCCTCATANGGAACATCTGGAACATTGATATTAATGATTGTTCGCGCAGGTAAAGATAATGCTTCAATTTTAGGCAGTAGATCAACTAATACTTTTGCCGCGGTTATAAAGTGCTTTTTTCCTACTAGGGATATCGCAATAGGAGCCTTGTTTAAAAAGCGGCCTTCCATTGCCGCTGCAACGGTACCAGAATATATAACATCGTCACCCAGATTAGCGCCTGAATTAATGCCTGCAATAACGCGATCTAAAGTATATTCTTCACCTCGATAAAGTGCATTTAAACCTAAATGCACGCAATCTGTTGGTGTGCCATTGATCGCAATAAATCCATTTTCCAAATACAGAGGATGTAATGGACGATCTAGCGTCAAGGAATTAGAGACACCACTGCGATCACGATCAGGCGCGATAACGTGATGCTTATATCCAGCATCCGTTAAGGTCTGAGCTAACTGAGCAAGCCCTGGCGCATGGGCACCGTCATCATTTGAGAGTAAAAAGGCCATTATTTATCACCATCTTTATTGTCAGTAACAGGTTTACTGCCGTTATACACAAAGGGCTTCTCTTCAAGCTTGCTTTCAAAACGATCAGGCTCTTCAACTGCGATAAACTCTTGCAATACAGAAGTTGCATAGTGGCCTGATGCAAGCGAAAAGCTAATCGATAAATCGTTGTTTTCAAGCCACTGCCATTGCATGTTTTCTATATTAGAAACAATATCTCGGCGTTCTTGATTAAGACCTGCGTGCTCCATTCCATCACACAATTCGTGATGTGGACCTGATATTGTTTTTTCTAACTTTAGAGCATCGTCTTTGGAATTTAGTCGCCCACGTCCCCACATAGGCGCAGTTGCATGTTCAGCAGCTTGAGTTTCGTTACTGCTTACATCAATATCCCCCGCTAGTGATTTACCCCATAAACCTTGTGCGATTCGAGCGGCAACGACTTCGTTAAAGATATAAGAACGAGCCGCTGATAAATACATACTTTTCTTTTGACGATTCTTTTCACGGCGCTGTCCCGTTAACATCGCGAGTGCTTGATCCATATTGCCACCGCCACGACCAAACCGTTGCAAACCAAAATAGTTTGGCACGCCATTTTTTTTGATAGCTTCTAGGTTATTTTCTATGGAAGCTTTCAAGGTTTCGATAGAATTGTCTGTTAAGGACTTATTTTTTTCTAAGCTGGCTTCTTCAGAGTTAGCTTCTTCAGATTTAATATCACGCAACACGATATTAAATCGATTACCCACTAAATCACCACGACGCAATTTTTTGCTATGGCGAGTTTGAGTAAGAATTTCGATATCTTCATCAGGGAAAGGACGTGTTTCTAAAGTCATTTCAATTTTAGGAGCATAAATACTGAACCATTGTGTGGTTACAGCGTAGCGATCTTTTTGCCCTGCGTAGCTAACGTCATTTTCTTTGACACCAAATTTTTCTGATAATAAACGTGCTACCCAATGGGTATTCACTTCACGCTTTTTAATGTGAAGATATATATGCTCACCTTCACCAGCAGGAATCATCAGTGGAATTTCATCTACCTGAAAGTCTTCTGGCTTCAGTTTTAAAATGCCTTTTGCATTTGTTTCAGGATAGGCTTTTGGCCAATCAAAATTCCACATTATATTTTCTCTATGTTCTGTCTATTAATAAAGCAACGGCGTGTACGGAGATGCCTTCTTTACGGCCTTCGAAGCCGAGTTTTTCTGTGGTCGTTGCTTTTACATTTACTTGGTTTAATTCACAGTTAAGATCTTCTGCAATTCTCTCGCGCATGGTATCTATGTGCGGAGCCATTTTCGGAGCTTGAGCAATGATAGTGACATCGACATTACCAACTTTATAACCTTGCTCTACTACCAACGTCATCACATGACGTAATAAACCGCGACTGTCGGCTCCTGCAAATTCGTCATCTGTATCAGGAAAATGTTTTCCGATATCACCGAGTGCGCAAGCACCTAATAACGCATCCGATAATGCGTGCAATGCCACATCGCCATCAGAGTGGGCAATCAGACCTTGGCTATAGGGAATCTGAACGCCGCCCAATGTAATGAAGTTGCCTTCACCAAATTTATGTACATCAAAACCATGACCAATACGCATTTCTTTACTCTCTATTTTGAGATTCTGATATTACTTTTATCCTACATTGCTCAACATGAGACATCGAACTCTACGGCACGTCGTAAATACGTCCCTGTAGACTCGGCCTCGGCGTCCTGCCTCGGACGGCCTTGAGTCCAATACACTCATATTTCACTGTAAAAATATTTCTTAAATTATATATCTTTAAAAAAATAAATTTGAAAATCATATTGCTCTAGCACTTCGCGTATCGATATTAAGTGAGGCTTTTTAGGCCGTCCCTTCACATGGAAGTGAAGGCCGAGCCTCCACGGAGGGATTCACGGCGTGCCGTAAAAAGACTTACCTAATGGCGATAATCAGCGCAGTGCTGTTTAAAAACCAAAACCTTAAATGCTTCGTCTTTTATCTTTTATTAGCTAGTCGAATTCAAATAAAACTCAGCCAACTTCAAATCTTCTGGTCGCGTAATTTTCAAATTGTCGCTGCGCCCACTCACCAACTTAGGTTTTGCGCCAGAAAACTCCATCGCTGATGCTTCATCGGTTACTTCAAAACTCTCACTCAATGCTAACTGTAAATTCTTTAACAAAGATTCTAACGGAAACATCTGCGGTGTTAATGCATGCCATAACTGATCACGATCAACCGTATGATCAATATAACTTCCATCAGATAAAGCACCACGTTTCATCGTATCGCGAGCCGGCGTGGCTAAAATGCCGCCATCAGAATAATTCTTAAGTGTAGAGAATAAATTATCAAGATCGTCATAAGACAAACAAGGACGAGCAACATCATGAACAGCAACCCAAGCATCTTTAGAGCTTTCAACTGCGCTAATTGCAAGTAAAGCATTTAAAACGGAATAACAACGTTCACTGCCACCATCAACAACAATTATTCGCTCATCTTTATCATAGCCACGGGCACGACTGATGTCTTGCCAATAAGGATCACCTTTAGTGACCACCACAACAACTTTATGAAAAATATGATTAGTTTGATAGCTAAGAAGATGATCCAGAGTAAATTCGATCACCGTTTTCGTAATGCCTTTAACCGTCATCTCTAAATATTGTTTAGGACGGTCGGCCTGCATACGCGAGCCTACACCTGCTGCGGGTAACACCAACCACGTCTGCGGATATTGTTGATCAGGAGTTGGCATCAAAATACTTCCATTATTTTAAACAATCAGCGCGTATTACTTTAATTTATTAAGTGCTTCTACTTATAAGAGTTTTTATTTATCTAGAATAAGATAAAAACTTTCATCTTTACCAATAAAACCTAAATCTTCTCGCGCTTTTTCTTCAATTAAATCATTACCAGCACGTAAGTCGTCGACTTCCGCTTTTAACCAATCATTGCGTACTTTTTGAGCAGAAATATCTTGTTCAAGCTCTGTCATTTGCTGTTGCAACTTCCAGCTTGCCAACATACCGGTATCATCAAACCAAAAACGATACTGCAATACAAAAATGAATAAAATAGGCACCGTTAAGGATAAAATCCATTTCCAAGCCATGTACTTTCCTTCGTCAAAATCAGAGGATCAATGATATCTTAATATGCAAAAAGGGAAGTTAAGTTTTTATCGAAATAAAAATTCAACTTCCCTTCTTTATGATCTGTAATCATCAGGAGTCTAGGTCGCTTATATTATCGCTATAAGACCGGCCTAGACTTTATAATCCGAAAATTACTGACCTTTGATTTCTTTCAAACCATTGTAAGGTGCTTTACCTTCCAATTGCTCTTCAATACGCAATAAGCGGTTGTACTTAGATACACGGTCGCTGCGACATAAAGAACCGGTTTTAATCTGACCAGCACACGTTCCAACAGCCAAGTCAGCAATTGTTGTATCTTCAGTTTCACCAGAGCGGTGAGAAATAACAACAGTATAGCCTGCGTCTTTCGCCATCTGAATCGCTTCTAGCGTTTCAGTTAAAGAACCAATCTGATTGAATTTAATCAAGATAGAGTTAGCAACACCTTTCTCGATGCCTTCTTTCAAGATTTTGGTATTAGTTACGAACAAATCGTCACCCACCAATTGTACTTTTTTGCCTAGGATGTCAGTTTGGTACTTCCAACCATCCCAATCAGATTCATCCAAACCATCTTCAATAGAAGCGATTGGGTAAACGTCACATAGCTCAGCTAGGTAATCAGAGAACTGGTTTGAAGTGAAAACTTTACCTTCACCCTTCATGTCATATTTGCCATCAACATAGAATTCAGTCGCTGCGCAATCTAGCGCAAGAGTAATATCTTTGCCTAACTCATAACCCGCATTTGCAACGGCTACTTTAATAGCAGCAAGTGCATCAGCGTTAGACGCTAAATCTGGAGCAAAGCCACCTTCATCACCAACAGAAGTACTCATACCCTGTTCGCTTAACACTTTCTTCAAGCTATGAAAGATTTCTGCGCCAGCGCGAAGTCCTTCAGCAAAAGTAGGAGCGGCAACTGGCTGAACCATAAACTCTTGAATATCAACGTTGTTATCAGCGTGCTCTCCACCATTGATGATATTCATCATAGGCAATGGCATAGAATACTGACCCGAAGTACCATTTAAATCAGCAATGTGCTCATACAACTCAACACCTTTTGCAACAGCAGCCGCTTTAGCAGCCGCTAAAGACACAGCCAAAATAGCGTTAGCGCCCAAAGTTGCTTTGTTATCAGTGCCGTCTAGTTCAAGCATCTTGTTATCAAGAGCGCGTTGATCTAGAGCATCCATACCGATTAAAGCAGGTTTGATGATATCGTTTACATTAGCAACGGCTTTCAAAACGCCTTTGCCTAAATAACGGCTTTTATCGCCATCGCGTAATTCTAATGCTTCGCGAGAACCAGTAGATGCGCCAGAAGGAGCGCAAGCTGTACCGAAAAATCCACCTTCCAAAGTAACGTCAGCTTCAATGGTAGGGTTACCACGTGAATCCATAACTTCGCGTGCTTTGATATTTATAATGTTAGCCATGTAACTATATTCTCCGTAATTTAATCTGTTGCGCCGCGGATACGAGTAACGATCAACGCGGCTTGCTCAATTGCTTAACCTACTTCAGGCTGCTTCTATTTAATGTAAGTTTTAATTAGGCTTTGTGTTCAATCGCCGCATTAATGAAAGCACTGAATAATCCATGTCCATGACGTGGAGTAGAAGTAAATTCAGGGTGGAACTGACAACCAACAAACCATGGGTGATCAACTACTTCCACAACCTCAACCAAGTCGCCATCAATAGAGCGACCCGCAATGCGTAAGCCTGCTTTTTCAAGCTCAGCAATAATTGTCGCGTTTACTTCATAACGGTGACGATGACGTTCATTAACAACTTCTTCACCATAAGCGACAGCTGTATTAGAACCTTCAGCTAGACGACATTCTTGTGCGCCTAAACGCATAGTACCGCCTAAGTCAGAACTTGTATCACGTACTTCGGTATTACCCGTTGCATCTGTCCACTCTGTAATCAAACCAACAACCGGGTGCGTCGTATCAGCATCAAACTCCGTAGAGTGAGCATCTTTCCAACCCACTACATTACGGGCAAATTCAATAACGGCTGACTGCATGCCTAAACAAATACCTAAGAAAGGTACTTTATTTTCACGAGCAAACTGAACGGTACGAATTTTACCTTCAACACCACGATGGCCAAAACCACCAGGTACTAGAATTGCGTCTTTGCCTTTTAAGATATCAGTACCTTGACGCTCAATCACTTCTGCATCAATAAACTGGATATTCACTTTGGCTTTATGATGAATGCCCGCATGATCAATAGCTTCGATCAACGACTTATAAGCATCCAGCAATTCCATGTACTTACCGACCATGGCGATATTAACTTGCTGTTCAGGATTTAATTTAGCATCGATTACGCGATCCCAATCCGTTAAGTCAGGTTCATGACAGCTTAAGTCAAACTTCTCAACGATCAGGTCATCAAGACCCGCTTCGTGAAGAAAGCCTGGAATCTTGTAAATAGTGTCAGCATCTTCCAAAGGAATAACTGCACGTTCTTCAACGTTGGTAAACAAAGAAATCTTACGTAAAGAAGAGGCATCAATTTTATGATCGCTACGACAAATCAATACATCTGGCTGCAAACCAATTGTGCGCATTTCTTTAACAGAATGCTGAGTTGGCTTAGTTTTAGTCTCGCCTGCGGTCGCAATATAAGGAACCAGAGTAAGGTGCACAGATAGAGCACGCTTAGAACCCAGCTCTACTTTCATTTGACGAACAGCTTCAAGGAAAGGTTGTGATTCGATATCACCTACTGTGCCACCGATTTCAACCAAGGCAACATCAGAACCTTCAGCACCGTCCATCACGCGACGCTTAATTTCGTCAGTAATATGAGGAATAACCTGAACCGTACCACCTAGATAATCACCACGGCGTTCTTTTGCAAGAACATCTGTGTAGATACGGCCAGTAGTAAAGTTATTTCGACGTGACATCTTAGTATTGATGAAACGCTCGTAGTGACCCAAATCTAAGTCAGTTTCAGCACCATCTTCGGTGACAAAAACTTCACCGTGCTGAAACGGGCTCATAGTGCCCGGATCGACGTTAATATAGGGGTCCAATTTCAGCATAGTGACCTTAAGGCCACGAGCTTCTAGAATTGCGGCTAATGAAGCCGATGCGATGCCTTTTCCTAACGAGGAAACAACACCGCCCGTGACAAAAATAAAACGTGTCATACAGGATCCGGGAACTGGAGAAAAATGTTAAATTACAGAACGCAAGATTCTGTACAAGATGGCGCTACATTATACGGATTTTGGCCCTTATCGACAAATGAAACTTGTATCAAATGGTTAAAAAGTGTCGAAGCTTGTATTATCCACCCCAACAGGTATCAGCCGACTAGCCTACTAGTCCTAATTTCCAGTATTCCGTTAGCGCCTGTGCGCTTACCTTGCCTTAATTTAACGAATAGTTTTAAAAGAAACACATGAATCATTCAAGTATCGAAGTCAGTAATAAGCAAGGGTTCGTCTTCGCCATAGGTGCAGCCCTGCTCTTTTCGTGTAAGCCGATTATTATTAAATGGGCTTACGGCTATGGCATTGATGCACTCAGCCTTATGCTATTGCGTATGATTCTTGCCTTACCTGTCTATTTATTCATTGGCGCAATTATTATTTCAAAACAAAAACTCTTACAGCAAAAGGATTACTTACCTATCAGGCACTGGCTATCAGCTGCCTTCGTTGGCTTATTTGGCTACTATTTAGCGACTTTTCTAGATTTAAAAGGATTAGAACTGGCCAACGCACAACTAGAAAGGATCATTCTATATGCCTACCCAACCTTGGTTGTATTACTGGGTGCTATCCTGTTTAAACACAAAGTAACAAGACAACAAATAAGCGCCCTAGTCTTATGTTACGCCGGTATCATCTGCATCTTCTTACAAGATTTAAGCCTACAAGGCGAACAAGTAATACAAGGCAGCCTGCTAATCTTGCTCAGCGCCCTGTCGTATTCCATTTATATGCTATTCAGTAAAAAACATATCGATCGTCTTGGCAGCTTATTATTCACCTGCATTTCAATGGCCAGTGCGACATTTGCCACAATTATTCATACCACTTTAGTACTAACATTCAGCAACTTTGATACCTCTGGCTGGGAATTCAGTAAAGAGTTAATCGCTATTGTTCTGCTGCTAACATTTGCAGCAACCGTCATACCTTCATTTATGATTAGCGAAGCTGTAAAGCGTATCGGCGCAGCCAACGCGGCTTTAACCGGAACCGTCGGCCCTATTATGACCAGCATTATGGCAGTGCTATTACTGGGTGAAATATTTACCCTATATCACGGCCTGGGTATGATTTTAGTGATTTTAGGAGTTAGTCGACTAAAACCGAAGCAACCTGAGAAAGCAGTGAATAAATGAATATGAGTAACATTATGCAGGTTTTAATCATTGGCTACGTTTGGCCAGAGCCAAACTCATCTGCGGCGGGTAGCCGAATGATGCAATTAATTTCAGCCATGCGCGCACAAAACTGGCAAGTCACTTTTGCCAGTCCAGCCCAATTAAGTGATCACATGGAAGACTTAACTGAGCATGAAGTTACCTGCCAAGCCATTGAGCTCAATAACGAAAGTTTCGATCATTATATTAGCGATTTAAATCCCGACATGGTGATCTTTGATCGCTTTATGATGGAAGAGCAGTTTGGCTGGCGAGTAGAAAAGTTTTGTCCCAATGCTTTACGCATATTAAATACTGAAGATTTACACAGCTTGCGAGAAGCTCGACAAAAAGCAGTCAAAAAAGGCGAATTTTTTACGCTTTCTAACCCAAACCAAATTACTCATTATCTCCATTCAGATTTGGCGATTAGAGAAATCGCCGCAATTTTTCGCAGCGACCTAACCTTAATGATTTCACCGGTAGAAGCTGAACTATTAATTGAACATTTTCAGGTTCCCAAACAGCAACTTATGTATTTGCCCTTTATGCTAGAAGCATTAGCAAAAGAGCACATAGAACAATTGCCAAGTTTTGAAGAGAGAGAGCACTTCATTACCATAGGTAACTTTCGTCACGCGCCGAATTGGGATGTAGTGCTACAGCTTAAACAACATATCTGGCCGCTTATTCGCAAACAGCTACCGAAGGCAGAAATGCATATTTATGGTGCTTATCCTCCACCTAAGGCAACCCAACTACATAATGAAAAACAAGGTTTTTATATTAAAGGCTGGGCAGAGGATGCTAAAGCGGTAATAAAGAATGCTCGCTTATGCATAGCCCCGATACGTTTTGGGGCAGGTATTAAAGGCAAGCTAAGCGATGCAATGGAATGTGGCACACCCAGCATTACGACTGAGTTAGGCAGTGAAGGCATGTTAATTAACGCCTCACGCAATGATTGGAATGGCGAGATAGTTAACAGCCAAGAGATGAACACAAACCCACAAGTTTTTGCAGACGCTGCCATTAAAGCTTATCAAGACAAGCCATCATTTATTCGTTATCAAGAAAATGGATTTAATATTTTAGAAAAACAATACGAAAAAAACTACTGGCAAAAAAAGCTCATCAGCCGCCTAATAAGCCAACATAAAAATTTAGATACAAATAGAAAGGATAATTTTTTTGGATTAATGCTTCGACATCATTCCATGAAAAGCACGCAATACATGTCGCAGTGGATCGAAGCTAAGAATAAACTTTAACCTCGACCGATATTTCTGAATAGAATTCTCACACAGGAGCACTATTGAAGCGTTACCTCTATCGCTTCAATAACATGCAATGCTTTACGGCGAGCATGACCTGTCTCAGTACCACGAGCAAGAGCAACTCCCATGCGACGCTGTCCTGAAACTTCTGGCTTACCAAAGATACGTAACTGCGTATTTATTTCAGCCAATGCTTGATCTAAACCCGAGTAGCGAATATTTGTGCTCTCTCCTTCCACCAGCAACACTGCCGATGCCGAAGGCCCATGCTGAACAATATTAGGGATAGGTAAACCTAAGATGGCTCTCACGTGCAATGCAAACTGTGAAAGATCCTGAGAGATCAAGGTCACCAACCCTGTATCATGAGGACGCGGAGATACTTCACTAAAGATAACTTCATCACCCTTAATGAATAACTCAACACCAAATAATCCACAACCACCTAATTCTGCTGTTACTTTCTCAGCCATTTCTTGCGCACGTTTAAGTGCAACTTCCGACATGGCTTGCGGCTGCCAAGATTCTTGATAATCACCATTTTCTTGACGATGACCAATTGGCTGACAGAAGCTAGTTGTTAGGCTGCCATTTTTGGCCGCCGCCAAATCAACATGTCGAATAGTAAGTAAGGTAATTTCATAATCAAAATCAACAAAGCCTTCCACAATAACCTTACCAGCGCCTGCTCGCCCGCCTTCTTGTGCATATTCCCAAGCAGCATCTATTTCGGCAAGATCTTTTAAAGTACTTTGGCCCTTACCCGACGAACTCATAATTGGCTTAACTACACATGGCACACCAATCTTATTCACTGCGACAATAAAGTCTTCTTTATTATCAGCAAAAATATAAGGGGATGTTGGAACAGATAAAGTTTCTGCCGCTAAACGACGAATACCTTCACGATTCATTGTTAGCTGAGTCGCGCGCGCACTCGGTACTACGTTAAAACCTTGCTGTTCTAATGATGCTAAAGTATCCGTCGCAATGGCTTCAATTTCAGGAATAATATAATCAGGCTTTTCGCTTTTTATAATTTTCTCTAATGCTTCACCGTCTAGCATACTTAACGTATAACTACGATCAGCAACCTGCATAGCGGGCGCGTTATCATAACGATCAAGTGCAATAACCTCACAACCTAAACGTTGAAATTCAATTGCAACTTCTTTTCCTAATTCTCCTGCACCACACAATAAAACCTTCTTTGCAGACGCAGAAAAAGGAGTTCCTAAAACTGTCATAATAAATCCTAATATTTGAAACAACTGATATTTAATAAACTAATAGTTAACAACAAACTTAGCCGATTAAAGCGTCATCATATTGCCGCTGCTTTGTTCACGTTCAGCGACCTTTTTCATTACGTCTTTACGTTCGTCATTATTCATCGCACCCCATCCAGTAATCTCATCACAGGTACGATAGCAGCCTAAGCAAACATCCTGTTCATCAAGACAACAAATATAAACACAAGGAGATTTAACCATTTCTACGGTTTGATCAACGACCTGATTTACAGATGAAACTTGCTTATTTTTAGCATCCATAAAGAAGCCCTTCTATTTTCTAGTTCAATCATTCTTCGCAAGCAAAACATCTTCAATGTTTAACTGTGTTAATTCTTTTGCATAACGCTGGCCATTTTGCACATAATGATAAGCGCCTAACTCAAGCATTTTTTGTTGCTGTTCTGATAGCTGGCGTTTAATAACAGCAGGAGAGCCTACGACCATAGAACCATCAGGAATTTCCATGCCTTCTGGAATAAAGGTATTAGCGCCCACTAAACAATGCTTACCAATTTTTGCACCATTAAGCACGACAGCATTGATACCAATCAGAGAGAAATCGCCCACATCGCAACCATGTACCATGGCGTTATGGCCAATAGTAACACCTTTCCCAAGAGTCAGTTTAATTCCAGGGTCTGTGTGCAATACAGCACCATCTTGAACATTACTATTTTCACCAATGGTAATCACATCGTTATCACCACGAATAACACAGTTAAACCAAATACTGGCATTATTTTTTAAAACAACTGAGCCGATCACACTGGCATTATCAGCAATAAAATAATCACCTTCAATAACTGGTTTACGATCGCCTAACTGATACAGCATATAACCCTTCCTACTCTTAAAATGAGAGTTCTAGATATAAATTAAAAACGAATGGAGATATTTGCATTTAAGTGATTATTGAGCATTTCGGTAATCATCATTGCCGTTAATCCCCAGATTCGGAACTCCTCATACTGAAAACTCGGTATTGAAATACTGCCACGCTCAAAATATTCATAAGGTTCTGATTCAAGAAAAAATCGCAATGGCACTTTGAAAATTGCATCCAGCTCATCAAGGTTAGCAATAAACTCTACATCTGCCGGAATCAAACCGACAATCGGAGTCACAACATACCCAAATCGTGAAACTACTTGATCTAGCGGACCAATAATCTGCACCTGCTGCGAACAAAGATTAATTTCTTCATGAGCTTCCCGCAATGCAGTGAAAACAATATCTGGATCAGTATCGTCTTGCTTACCACCAGCAAATGCCACCTCACCACTGTGTGAATTCAAATGCTGGGCACGACGAGTTAATACTAAATGAGGTTCTGGTTCATCAGTAATTGCAACCAGTACTCCCGCCTGCGCTAAGCCTGGTTGATGTATTTTTCGCGCATCGTATTGATCAATACTGCTGATTAATTTCTGTAATAAGGTTCGATTACTCATAGTTCATTTTACGATTCTTCTTTAAGATAATACAGAGATAAAACTTCGTTTATCTAATTGATTTTATGGGTTCGTATTCGAAACAAGCTGTATAAATTAGACCAAATATTACTGATTGGTTAATTAATCTTATAATGATTTTTCATAAGAACTTTAAACGATAGTTCATTAAATGATCGATATTATTCAAACTCATATTCATACATTAACTTAACACCCTGTTTTTAAAGGTGTTTTTATAAGAAGCACACACTATCCTGTCTATTACGACAAGGATAATTTCCTTAAGTTTCAAGTAGTTACCACACTTCAATCGTCAGCTTCAAGATTAAAATCACAACTCAATTCCTGTAGACTAGTTTCGTAGTTTTGCAAACACAGACTGCCAAATGGCGCAAAATACCCAATATATGAGAGGAAGTAATTATGCTGTTAAGTTTCGATGAATTAATGCACCTAGCCTCTCACGATCCCGAAAAGCTAGAAAGTCTGCGTAAAACTTGGATCAGCAACGCTATAAATAGCGCACCTAAACATAATCAACGTCGCTTGCGTGGTTTACAATTTCAAATTGATGCAGCGCGAGAACTTGCACACAATCCGATCTCTTCATGCCTTCGAATTTCAAGCATGATGCACGACGAGTTCTCAAAATTGAGACAAGCACTTAATCAAGATGAAAGTGAGAACATTACACAAGAGAAAAAAGCTACAGCTGCTGTAATTCCATTCCCTCTAGAGTTTGCAGAATAAGCACCTAGATTGAATATACTTTTCTGATTTAGCATTCTCACAGACTGCTCTTTGAAAACCACAATTAAGATGGTTCCTTTTTACTCGCTAAGCAGTAACAACAATACCTATACGACTTTTTCATTTCAAATTACAAACCAAGCCTAATATCTACTTGGATATAAAGTTATCAACTGCTACAGTATGCCTAAATAGTTATATAGATATTGGAGAAGTTGCATGCATGACCATAACCAGCCGATAGTGACCGCATTTTTTCATGAGCCAACTTTTACTTACAGCTACGTCATACAGGACCCTGCGAGTAAGCATTGCGCTATTATTGATTCAGTCTTAGATTTTGATTACCCATCGGGCACGACAGGAACCCAATCTGCCGATGAAATATTAGCCTTCATTGAGGATCAAGAATTAACGGTAGAGTGGATATTAGAAACTCATGTTCATGCTGATCATTTATCAGCAGCCCCTTACTTGCAAGCAAAAACCTCTGCTAAAACAGGGATTGGTTCGGGTATTACCAAAGTCCAAAATGTTTTCGGCAAAGCTTTTAATGCAGGTTCAGAATTTTCTCGTGATGGCAGCCAGTTCAATCAACTTTTTGAAGATCAAGATGAGATACGCATTGGTCAATTAATAGGCCGCGCACTTCATACGCCAGGACATACCCCCGCTTGCTTAACGTATGTATTTGCTGACGATGCCTTCGTAGGCGATACATTGTTTATGCCAGACTATGGTACCGCTCGTTGTGATTTTCCTGGCGGTGATGCTAATACGCTATATCAGTCGGTACAGAAAATTTTTCAACTACCCGATACAACCCGCCTTTACATGTGTCATGACTACAAAGCACCTGGCCGTGATGAATACGCGTTCGAAACAACGGTAGCGGAAGAAAAAGCACATAACATTCACGTTAAACAAGATATTAGCCAAGAAGAATTTGTTCGCATGCGCTCTGAGCGTGATGCAACATTGGGTATGCCCCGCTTAATCTTACCTTCAGTACAAGTTAATATGCGCGCAGGTCATATGCCTAAAGCTGAAGATAATGGCCAGGTCTACTTAAAAATTCCGGTAGATTTATTTTAAGCATAGAGAACGGATTACTTGAATATGGTATTACAATAATAAAGTAATCTTTTTCTCATTAACGAATACTAGGAACTATACATGCAGGCTCATAAGTTAACCGACCAATTAAGTGTCAGCCCTCAAATTGCACTAGAAGACATTTCTAAGCTTTCAGCCCTTGGTTATAAATCGGTTATTTGCAATCGACCAGATAAAGAAAGTGATGATCAACCTGCGATGCTTGAAATTGAAACTGCGGTAAAAGAAGCCGGACTCATATGGCTTCATCAACCTGTTATATCAGGCAACATTACTGACCAAAATGTAGAAGATTTTTCTAAGCTAATCGAAACATTGCCTAAACCAATATTTGCATTTTGTCGAACAGGTACTCGCTGCTCGATTCTGTGGGCATTATCTCAAGCAAATAAAATGTCTGTCGATGACATCTTAGATACCGCAGCAGAAGCTGGTTACAATTTAAATGGCCAACAAGCTCGCCTTGAAACACTGGCACAAAAATAAGCAATGAAAACGGCTTAAAAATAGTGAGAAATGTGTGTCAAAAAAGTATCTACCAATATTAGATTGGTCAAAAGATTATAACCGCAGTCTATTTATTAGTGATTTTGTAGCAGCAATCATCGTCACTATTATGCTAATCCCGCAATCTCTTGCTTATGCTTTGCTAGCAGGCCTACCTGCAGAAGTTGGCCTGTATGCCAGTATGCTTCCTTTGATCGCCTATACTATTTTTGGCACGAGTCGATTTTTATCAGTTGGTCCTGTTGCCGTAGTATCTTTAATGACAGCCGCTGCTGTTGGCAATTTCGCTTTGCAGAATACAGCAGAATATTTAGCAATCGCTGTTGCTTTGGCTTGGATATCTGGCGGAATTTTAATTGTAATGGGGTTATTACGTTTGGGGATTATGGCTAATTTTTTAAGCCACCCTGTTATTTCGGGCTTTATCACCGCATCGGGATTAATTATAGCCGCCAGTCAGCTTAAGCATATATTTGGTATTGAATCTTCAGGGCATAACTTATTTGATATTATTCAAAATTTAATAACACTCTCAGAACAAACCCATTTACCTACCGCATTACTGGGCATATCAACATTACTGTTTCTGTTATGGGTTCGTAAGTATTTCAAACCTTTATTATTGAAATTGGGTCTATCCGATTTTCTTGCCGACATCATTGCTAAAGCGGGCCCGGTACTAGCTGTTATAGCGACCATCTCAATTACTTGGCTTTATGACCTTGAGTCACTCGGTGTGAAAATCGTAGGCGAAGTACCAACTGGCTTACCCGGCTTACAATTACCGCAATTTGATTCAGAGTTATGGCAACAGCTTTTCATTTCAGCGTTATTAATCTCCATAGTAGGGTTTGTTGAATCAGTTTCAGTTGCACAAACATTGGCCGCCAAGCGTCGCCAAAGAATCTCTCCTGATCAAGAATTAATTGGTTTGGGGGCCTCCAGCATAGCTTCTGCTGCTTCTGGAGGATTTCCTGTCACCGGTGGTTTTTCTCGTTCAGTCGTTAATTTCGATGCCGGTGCAGCAACCCCTGCAGCTGGTGCTTTTACAGCAATAGGTATTGCTTTAGCAGCAATATTCTTAACACCACTCATCTATTTTTTACCGAAAGCCACCTTGGCTGCCACGATTATTGTCGCAGTGCTATCACTGGTTGATTTTCAAGCGATTAAGCGCACATGGAAGTATTCTCACAATGATTTTATAGCCATGCTCGCAACCATTGTTTTAACTTTGCTTGAAGGTGTTGAGATAGGAATTTTAACAGGGGTTGGCTTATCGCTTTTACTGTATTTATACCGTACAAGTAAACCGCACAGTGCGATCGTAGGGCGAGTTCCAGGGACTGAGCATTTTCGAAACGTCGACCGCTTTGATGTCGAGACGTGTAAAAGAATACTCACATTGCGTGTTGATGAAAGCCTGTATTTTGCCAATGCGCGCTATCTAGAAGATTTGATTTATGAACAAGTGGCAAGCAACCCTGAACTGAAACACTTTATTTTAATGTGCCCTGCAGTCAATCTAATTGATGCCTCTGCGCTGGAAAGTTTAGAAGCTATTAATCACAGATTAAAAGATAGCGGTGTTACTTTTTATCTCTCTGAAGTCAAAGGCCCAGTGATGGATCAAATCAAACGGAGCGAATTCTTAATGGAGTTAACTGGGCAAGTTTATTTGAGTCAATTTGATGCCTGGCAGGAACTATGCGAAAAAGAGAAGAAGGCACAATTAGAACTCAGCTAGCTGCCAAACATCCATCGCAGGCTCTTCATAGGGGTGCGCTTTCCTTAAAGCTGCAAGAGCCTGATGAATATTGTCATCATCACAGACAAGCTCTACTCGATACTCCATCACTTTTTCCACAGCTGCATTAGGATTTAGATCAACCTTACCAATAAAAGGCTGAGCACCCGCCAAAGGGCGAAACTGACCTTGTCCTAAAACCTGCCAGCAGCACTGATCGTAATCGCCAATTTTTCCAGCACCCGCATCAAATATGGCTTGCTTAGTTATCTCTAAATGGCTTTCGGGAACAAAAAATACAATTTTATACATGATTCACTGTATCGCTCTCAAGGTCGGTAAGAATAATTAAGGCTTCTTCATCACTATCACCACACACCCAAGGTTCTGCACCAAAATCAGCACAAACCTTTGGCCTTTCTGGCATGCCAAATATTTTGCATAAGTTATCACTCCCCAATTGGATGCAACGCTGCCCGGCTTTCTTGCCATTGGGCATGCCTGGAATAGCACTCGTAATCGAAGGAGCGATACAGCAAGCCCCACAGCCTAATCGGCAGTCCATATAAAAAGTCTCGGTGATAAAAGGTCTCAGTGTTTTTGTCGCTATTTAATAACGATATTGTCGTTTTTTCTTAAGCTCATTCTGTTCTATTAGCTTCATCATCATCATATTATAACGGTTAGCATAACGCTTTAACTGATACATTCTCCGCGGATCATCCTCGATATTGGTAAAGGACTGCCAACGATGGTTAAGCGAACGTACTATATAGCTTTTACGAACCCGCGCTTCTTGAGCCGTTTTTAAGCCTGGAATTAAAACGCCTTTTTCTAATGTAATACCAACGAATTCCTTAATGCCATTGCTATACGCTTGTTTGGCATCTTGAACGGGGTCATTAATTTTTCCTAAATCGCCAATACTTTCTTTAACCTCATCAGCCGATGCTTTTGCTGCTGGTAGAGCAAACACAAGCACTAAACAAAGAGCGAGTAGCGCAGAGATACGCATTCTTAACAGACCTTGAGATATCATGCATTTCAACCTGATTCAATTAGACTGTTTTAAGTATCGGACATAATTGAGAAATTGCTGTTGTTATTTGTTACCAGCCTTCCCTTATTAATCCTTTCCGCTACAATGCCCAGCCCTGATACTCTCTACCTATTCGTATCATGTTAAAGCATTAGTTTAAGAGAAAAGATTATGATCAACCCAGTCGCTGTAAAATATATGTCTAAAGATGAAATTGAACGCCTGATGTATAGCTTTACCGCCAGTAAATCGAATGAAGAAGCGCAAACGTTTGAAGCCTTGGTGCGTCGTTTATTAGAAATTATCGAAGAACAGAATCGCTAATGCCAGATACGTCCTCGACAACCCCAGAATTCACGCAATTAGCCATAATTCATAATCATGAAGACTGGGTTATTGTGAATAAACCT
>PAOL01000069.1 GCA_002708475.1 Oleispira sp.
TATGGCTGCCGCTTCCCTACCCGTTTTCAAAGCCGTTGTGATGAAAATGCTGCCTTTTGATAATAAATCAGAGCTGCAAATTATTGTTGATATGCCTGAAGGAACGACGCTTGAGCAAACGCTACGCGTACTTGATGAGCTATCCGATCACGTTATTACCTTGCCAGAAGTAAAAGATGTAGAGCTGTATGTAGGTAGCGCAGCCCCTATTAACTTTAACGGACTTGTTCGCCAGTATTATTTACGCGAAGCCCCACATCATGGTGATTTACAGATCAACTTAGTTGATAAAACCCAGCGTGATGTTCAAAGTCACGACATTGCATTAAATTTACGTGAGCCCTTACAAAAAATTGGTAAGCGCTTTAATGCTAACGTAAAAATTGTGGAAGTACCGCCTGGCCCTCCTGTTATGGCGCCTATTAGCGCAGAAGTTTATGGCTTAAGTTATGAGCAGCAAGTAGCCGCAGCAGCAAAACTAGCAGATGTTTTTCATGCTACTGATGATGTCGTTGATGTGGATACTTGGATTGATGAGCCACAACAACAGTGGAACTTGGTTATCCAACGCAATCGCGCCATGCTATTAGGCTTAAGCGAACAAAGCATTAACCAAGTCATCACCACTGCTACCTTAGGCTGGGATATTGGCTACTTACACAGCGAACAGCAAAAATATGCATTACCAATGCGCTTGCGCCTTGGATCAGGTTATCGCGATCAGTTAGAGCAACTACTGACGTTAAAAGTACGCAATAGCATGGGTAATTTAATTGCGCTGAGTGAAGTCGTGAAGCTTGAAAAAACTCAAATTGAACAAACGATTTACCATAAAAACCTGCGTCCAGTCATGTTCGTGACAGCTGATATGGCCGGGCCTTTAGACAGCCCACTGTATGGCTTATTCGATATTTCAGGGCATATTAACGACTCTGATGAAAGCTGGCAGCAAAAGTTCATTGCCTCCCCTAGCACACCATCAACAGCCGAAGGCGTTGAAATTAAGTGGGATGGAGAATGGCAGATCACCTATGAGACCTTCCGTGACATGGGCATAGCCTATGGTATTGGCATGATATTGATTTATCTGTTGGTGGTTGCTCAGTTTCATTCTTATAGAATTCCACTGGTCATTATGGCTCCGATTCCGCTTACTATTATCGGTGTTATGCCAGGACATGTTTTATTAGATGCTCAGTTTACGGCGACATCTATGATCGGAATGATCGCCCTAGCGGGGATCATAGTGCGTAACTCTATTCTGTTGGTTGATTTCATTAACCAGCAAATTGCCAAGGGATTAGCACTAGAAGAAGCGGTGATTCAATCTGCTGCTGTTCGTGCCAAGCCTATTATATTAACGGGTGTTGCCGCCATGACAGGAGCCTTCTTTATATTGGACGATCCAATATTTAATGGCCTAGCCATCTCTTTGATTTTTGGTATTTTAGTCTCTAGCTTAATGACATTAATACTTATTCCACTGCTCTTTTTCATATTAAAACGTGATAAAAGCGCTTAATAAGCTCACATTTGCAACACAGCAGCCTTCTTGCTGAATATCTGATTATTCACTAGAAGGCTGCAAACATCCCTCCGTAAAATCAAATTTTAGCTACACTTAGTAAGTACTTCATGTAGAAGCTTATAAAAATGGCTATTGTTCCCTATAAAAAATCATCATTACCTATCACATGGCGCATCGCTATCAGCATTGTGATTGCATCGATTGTGATTAATGCTATATCGTCAGCCAGCCTCATTTACATTAATTATAAAGAAGAAGAAAAGCAGTTCGTCTATCACGTTGATGAGATCCAAGCCAGCCACATGACATCGCTTGCGAATGCTCTTTGGCACTTTGATAATAAGCAAATCAGAGTTCAAGGCGAGGGGATCTACAACCTCTATTTCATTGGTTATGTTCGTATTTCAAGCGACGATAATACTCTGTATGAAAGAGGTGAAGTCTCTAGAAATCCTGAAAATGATCACTTTATGATCCCAATTCAGCAAAACGATCGGCTTATTGGTGAGCTGGAAGTAGGCTTTGCGAGAGATCGTATATTAAAAGATATTATCTATTCCGCGCAAAAAATGATTCTAATGCAATTGGTAGCTGGCTTTCTACTGGCGCTTCTATTGTTTTGGCGTGTACACCGAATTATTACCCGCCATTTAATCGATCTAAATAAGCAAATTAGCATCCAAAAAGAAAGCAGCGAGCATCAGTTCTTAACACTAGATAGAGAAATCTACAATGATGAACTATCTGCTGTTGTTGATTCCTTTAATCAGCTAACAGAAGAAATCAATGACGAGTTAATAAAAAAAGAAACGGCTCAAAAAGCCCTTGCTGAAACAAACAACAAACTCGAACAAAGAGTTGAAGAACGCACAAAGAACCTACAAGTGGCCATTGATGAGCTAAACGATACCTTAGAAAACTTACGTAACGCACAAAGCCAACTCATCGAATCTGAAAAACTTTCATCATTAGGTGGAATGGTCGCAGGGGTAGCTCATGAGATTAATACACCGATTGGGCTGTGTATTACGACACATTCGTTTATTAAAGATTTATTTAAAGATATGAGAATACGTTTTGATAGCGGTCAGATATCTAAAAATAATTTCACTGAATTTATGCAAAATATGGAAGAAAGTGTCGATATTCTGAGTAAGAATTTAGAGCGTGCAGCCAATCTTATTCAAAGCTTTAAGCACGTTTCTGAAGACCAAGCTGGAGAAGCCCTGCGAAAGTTTAATCTAAACGACTACCTGCACGAAATTAACTCTACATTAAATCCGAAACTAAAAACGACTCTTCATAAGGTCAAAATTACTTGTCCAGAAGACATCGAATTAGAAGGCTTCCCCGGAGCATTAAGCCAGGTTATTACTAATCTAGTGATGAATTCATTACTTCACGGTTTTGAGGATATTAAACAAGGTAAGATAACCATTAAGGCTGAACAACAAAAGAATACAATTGTGATTGTTTATAGTGATGATGGCAAAGGGCTAAGCTCAGAATCGCAAGCAAAAATATTTGAGCCCTTTTACACGACTAAACGCGGCTATGGTGGCACAGGGTTAGGAATGCACTTGGTATACAACTTAGTAAGCCAAACTATGCAAGGCACTATACAACTCCAAGAAGCTGATAAAGGCTGCACTTTTTTAATTACTATCCCAGCTAAAGTTAAAGAGATAGAAGCGCCTAATGAATCATAAGAGACACATAATAATTAAAAGCCGCATATTCATTAAGCACTAAGCAAAAAAAAGCCTCATCCCTTAAAATATAAGGGATGAGGCTTTTTTTGTATCCAATAGCTGTGCAACTAAAAGGTAGTCACTGAGCTTATGCTAACTTATCTACAGCAACACGATAATTAGGATCTTCCATTACGTTCACATCGCAAAGGTCGCCCGCGTTTTTCAATAGCTGACGACACTCAGGGCTTAGATGACGTAAATGCAACTCTTTGCCTTCCGCAATATAACGTATAGCTAAAGAATCAATTGCTTCGATTGCAGAATGATCCGCCACACGGCTATTTTTGAACTCAACAATTACCTTGTCTGGATCGTTTTTGGGATCGAACAAATCCTTAAAGTTCGCAACAGAGCCAAAGAATAAAGGTCCCTGGATGTCATAAACCTTACTACCATCTTCTTGAATCGTTTGAATCGCAAAAATATGTTTTGCATGGTCCCAAGCAAAATTTAGTGCCGCCACAATCACACCAACAACAACCGCTATCGCTAAATCTGTTACTACAGTAACGCCTGACACCAATACAATAATAAAGGCATCACGCTTTGGAATAGAACGCATCATGCGGAAACTTGACCATTCAAATGTACCGATAACAACCATGAACATCACACCGGTTAACGCTGCAATTGGAATTTGTTCAATTAATGGTGAAGCGAATAAGATGAAACTTAATAGGAATAATGCAGCCGCAATACCTGATAGACGACCACGACCACCAGAGTTAACATTGATCATGGACTGACCAATCATCGCACAACCACCCATGCCACCGAAGAAACCCGTAGCAACGTTCGCGGTACCTTGAGCAACACATTCTTTATTGCCTTGGCCGCGTGTATCAGTCATTTCGTCAATAACAGTAATCGTTAGCAAAGACTCAATCAAACCAATTGCTGCAAGAATGACCGCGAATGGAAGGATGAACATTAAAGTATCCATCGTCAGTGGAACATTAGGCGCTGCGAATTCTGGTAAGCCTCCAGCAATACTCGCTAAATCACCAACTGTTTTAGTATCAAGGTCTAATCCGATTACGATTAAACTAACTACTAGAATACCAGCCAAAGCAGAAGGGATCGCTTTAGTTACTTTTGGCAAAAAGTGAGTAATAAACATCGTCGCAGCAATCATGCTAAGCATGATGTATAACTCGTTACCCGCTAACCAAGTTCCTTCCGTCCAACCCCATTTACCACCAGGAGTCGATTCTTGTAATTGAGGAATCTGAGCAAGGAAAATCACAATGGCCAAGCCATTTACGAAACCTAGCATTACAGGGTACGGTACGATTCTAATGAATTTACCTAGCTTTAATGCACCTGCACCAATTTGGATAATCCCCATAAGTACGACGGTAGCGAAGAGGTATTGTGGGCCCATTCCAGCACCAAAATCACGCTCTGCTTGTGCAACTAATGCAACCATAACAACCGCTAATGCACCTGTAGCACCAGAGATCATGCCTGGGCGACCACCCATAATGGCGGTAATTAAACCAACCATAAAGGCAGCATATAAACCCGTTAATGGGTGAACACCTGCTACAAAAGCAAACGCCACAGCTTCAGGAACCAAAGCTAATGCCACGGTTAAGCCGGATAATGTATCGTTCTTCACATTTGGTGAGAACGTTTTGATGAATTCTTGGAACATGCTCTTCCAACCCCTAAATTTTTGAAGCGCGGATAATAACAGAATGACAACAATTTTTCAGAATTGATTTCTTTTTATACAGTCTGTCACTACTGTTGAGACCAAGGGCTGTTTGTGACGTCAAAGCGAGTATTCAGGTATAACTGCTCTACTTTCTCTCGCGCCCATGGAGTTTTTCGTAAAAACTTGAGGCTAGACTTGATGCTTGGATTTTCTTTAAAGCAAAGTATATTAATCTGGCTAGCCAGTTTAGGATAACCATAAAACTCAACTAATTTAGTTACGATGGTTTCTAACGTAAGACCGTGTAGCGGGTTATTTTTTTGCATAACATCATATTCCACATATTTTTATGCAGTTTAACAGTCGCTAAGCCGCTACAATAGCCCCTTAATTCTAATCGGATGTATTTTTTATGTCTTATAAACACTATTTACTAATTACTCTTTTTTCGTCAATGTTAAGTAGCTTTACTTGGTCTGCTGATAGAGTGAGTGCAAAAGAAGATATACCGCAGTCAATTATTGGTCTATCGACGTATTTAGGATATATGAACAATGGCGATGACAGCTCTGCTTATTATGCCGGTGCTAGCATCTATGCATTCTTTATTAATGGTGCGCTAGAGCTTCGTTCGACGAAAGACGGGTTTGATGACGACCAACAGCTTCAGCCTTATGCTGGATTTGGTTTAGGTCGTTATTTACAGATTCAACGCGGTGTCGACTTTGGCACGACTAATCGCTTCCGCATTGTGTCGGAAATTGCGTTTGATGAATGGGTAGATACACGTAACCATATTATCTTACAGGGATTTATTGAACAGATAGATACTTCTTCTGATAACGATCGCCGTTATGGTATTGCTTTAGGCTATACGTTTTAACGTTTATTTGAACAGCTATTACGATGAATACTAAATCAACCGACCCTTTACGTTATATTGCTGGCTATGCACCTGAGTTAAAAGCTCAGGTTCAATCGATGATTGATAAGCAGTCTTTGGAAAGTTACCTTTCTAAGAAGTACCCAGATTTTCATAGTGTGAGCAGCGATAAGTCCTTACGTGATTACGTGATGGATTTGAAGAATCAGTATATGAAGAAATCTGCTCCGTTGAGTAAAATTGCGTTCGACAACAAAATTCATGTTGTTAACAACGCTTTAGGCTTACATTCTTATGTATCTCGCGTTCAAGGTGGCAAGATAAAAAGTAATAATGAAATTCGCATTGGCGCTGTGTTTAAAAAAGCACCGGAAGCATTTTTACGAATGATCGTTGTTCACGAACTGGCTCACCTTAAAGAAAAAGATCACAACAAAGCTTTTTACCAGCTGTGTCAGCACATGCTGCCGGATTATCATCAACTTGAATTCGACATGCGATTGTATCTGGCTCAGCTTGAGCTTTCTCATAGCTAACTCTAGATACAGGCCTACTTAGAAACGCCGAAACGAAATAGTTTTGAAGAGCCAGCTTACGCTCAGAATGATATTCATCCTTGTACGGGACGCTGCAAGTACTTCCCTGTAAGCTCTGCTACGAGATCCCTCTCGTAGAAGCCCTACAAGGCTAAACACCATCCTTCACCGCAGGCTCGAAATACCCAGCCCGATTCATGATTCCCAACAAACAGACATCTGACGGCTTGCTAGCGAATCCTAAACCGTAGATCTTGAGATATAAAAACAATAAGAATTAACAAAACTTCTAGAGGCAGTATATTAGTGTTATTCATTTTAAGGGGCTTCCCACAGCAGGGAGCTGTGGAGAGCATACAGGGAGGTACTTGCTGCGTCCCCAAAATGAATTACCTAATGTAATGCGTGAACTGTTTGATGCCAAAGAGGGTGAGACCTCAGGCAGAGCAATTCACATTCTATAATCACAGCGTCCCAAAAAATGAATTACCTAATGTAATGCGTGGAATATTTTAAAATTAAATCTGCTCAACCTTAACGCCACGCTTCTGCAAAAACTCACCCAATATCANATAAAACGANGGTAAAACNAANAAACAAACAAACGTTGTAAATAAAATACCAAAGCCTAAAGAAACCGCCATCGGGGTAATAAACTGCGCTTGTCTTGAAGTCTCAAAAACCATTGGAGCCAAGCCACCAAAAGTCGTTANCGTCGTCAATAAAATAGGACGGAAACGTCGAACACCTGCTTCCGTAATTGCATCAACAACCGTCAAACCCTCAGCGACTTTCTTNTTAGCGAAATCAACCAGAATCAAACTATCGTTCACCACTACCCCAGCAAGCGCAACAATTCCCATGATACTCATCACCGACAAATCTTCGCCTAACATCATATGCCCTAACACAGCACCCACAGCACCAAAAGGAATAATTGCCATCACCAACATTGGCTGNGCGTAACTCTTAAACGGAATTGCCAACAACGAATAAATTAACAATAACGANAATGCACCGTACATCATCAAACTNTTAATNGTTTCACTCGTATCTGCCTGACGNCCTCTAAAATCGATATGAATATTTGGATACTCATCACGATACTGCGGAAAAACATCTTCCCGCAANACAGACATAACGCCAGGAATCATTTTCCTTGGTTCAACCTCAGCTGTAATCGTAATAATACGATCACCATCACGACGACTAATTTGAGAAGGAGAAACCTCTTTATTCAAGTTCGCAATATCAATCAAAGGCACATAGCCACCTGCCGGTGTTTGAATTAATAAATTCTCCACATCGGCCGCAAACATTCGCTCCTCTAATGGCAAACGAACCAACGCAGTCACTTCACTCGTATCACGCTGCTGACGTAGCGCACGCGCACCATATAACGCATTACGAACCTGAGTAGCCACACTACTCGCATCCAAGCCTAAAGATCGGCCTGCAGCATTCAACTCAATATCCCACTGAGGTTTACCATCNGTATANCTNCTGGCCAAATCNACAACACCCGACAANGTAGCCAAGNTCAGNCATCAACCNNTCACTTAACGCTAAAGAGTCTTCATTATTAGAACCTCGTAACTCAATCGTTAAGCCAGCACCTCCGGAAGGGCCACCACCACGCTCAGCATCAAACGTTAAACTACGAATCCCAGGAATTTCACCAATAGCTTCACGCCATAACCCAACCACCTCATTCGCATTCACTGGACGAACTTCAGTAGGAACCAAACGCGCTTGGATCTCGATACTCGAATCGGTAATATCACCTTCAACACTCACAACCAAAGGNGTGCCATTTGCCTCAATCGGATCAGTCACTTCGCGTAGCCTAGCCTCCAAAATATTTCGTACTTTCTGCGTTTCGCTAAACGGAGCATTCGCGGCAAGTTCCACTTTTGCCACAACAAACTCACCTTCTAAGCGCGGAAACATACTAAAACCCATACGACCGCTAATAGGATAAGACAAAACAATAATCGCAATCGCCAAAGCCGTCACCAAAACTAAGCTCGGAGCGCGAAGACATTTTTCCAATAAAGGCTTATACGTATTATGAATAAAATTATGCAGCTTCTTATCGGCAGGTTTTTGAATCGAATTCATAAATTTAGCAAAGCGGCNAGGAGTCTCCCGCTGCAACTTTGCCAAGTGCGTTGGCAAAATAAATAACGCTTCTAACCAAGATATAATAAAACAACAAATCACAACCGCAGGAATAGCTAAGAAAAGCTTACCCATCATTCCTGGNAGCGCTAACAAGGGTAAGAAGGCAACAATATTAGTTAAGATAGCAAAGGCTAAAGGAACAGATACTTCACGCGCTCCAATAATAGCTGCATCAATAAATGGGATTCCCTTTTGCATATGCTCATAAATATTTTCACCGGCGATAATCGCGTCATCGACCACAATACCTAAAGCAATAATAAACGCGAACATCGAAATCATATTGATCGAAACATCAAAAATAGGCAGTAATAATAATGCCCCTAAGAACGCCGTTGGAATTCCCATTGTTACCCAAAAAGCTAAACGATATTCCAAGAAAATACTTAATAAACACAACACCAGCAATAAACCGATAGCTGCATTTTTCAATAACAAGCCCACTCGCTGCTGATAGGTTTCACCATCATCATCNGTAACGATAATTTCGATGCCTGGAGGAAGNTCTAAACGAATTTTATCCAATTTNTCATACATTGCCGCAACNACGGTTGTCGGTGTTTGATCTTCTGCACGGTATATTTTTAAACTAATCGCTGNCTTGCCATTATAAGTAACAGAACGATTCGAATCAGAAAAACCTTCTTTAATATCAGCCACATCAGAAAGCTGCAGTAAAATACCTGACTCATCAGAGTGCAAAACGACATCATCAAATTGTGGCGCCCAATAGCGGCGATCATTCAGCGTAACAAGAATTTCACCGCCTTCTGTACGAACACTACCAGCGGATTGCTCTATCGCGTTACGACTAATAACACTCGCAACATCAGCCAAAGTAAGACCATAACGCTGNAGNTTNGCNTGNCTAACNTCAACATGAATCTCTTCANNCGGNGTNCCTTTNANTTCAATCTGAGAAATTTCATCAGCGGATAATAATTCATCTTTAACCTGNTCAGATAAACGTTTTAACTCCAATAAAGACACATCACCAAATATCGCTAAGGTCGCGACATCAACTGTTCTGCCAGCAATGCGTACGATGGGTTCCTCTGTTTCTAAAGGAAACGTCGAAATTCGATTAACAGCCTGATCAATATCTTGGTAGATTTTTTGTTTATCTGCTCCATTGGCTACTTCAAAAGCAACGCGAGCGCTACCAGCACTTGCTGTCGATACAACATCTTTAATTCCTTCAAGCGCAGACACCTCATTTTCAATCGGTAAAATAATTGCCTGTTCCATTTCCGATGGTGTCGCCCCCGGATAGGCAACTTCAACGATAATCGTATCCACTTCAATATTTGGGATAAACTCTTTAGTGATAATAAGCGACATAAAAAAGCCACCAATAATCAAAAAGGCCATCAACAGATTAGGCGCTACACCATGTCGAGCCATCCAAGCTACTGGGCCGTGATGTAAATTAGCTTCTCGTTTCATTAGTTAACCTTACCGTTAGAAGATGGTGCATCGGTCGCCAAACGGACAAGAGTACCTTCAGTAACAACGCCAAGATTACTGGTTAATAAAGTGTCACCTTCTAGAACACCACTGGTCGCCCAAGATTTTAATCGACCTTGATAAGCCATTTCTAATTGACGTTTATACAATTTATTATCATTAACAACCCAGATAAAACCGCCTTCTTTTATGTAACGGTTGTCGATAACAAAAGCATTCTCAATTGGCTTAGCTAATAACATGACTTCAACATAACTGCCCAACAACACGCGATCTAAAGTATCCTTTGGATTCTCTGAACGAGTAAGAGGATCCTTAATAGAAATTAAGACTTTAGCTTGTCGATCTTTCGTATCAACATCCACTAACGTTCGTAAAACGCTCGCTTCACGTTGATAAGGTCCCTGTTTAATCATTACAGATTGGTTAGCATCTAATAAAGGTAAAAACTGTTGAGAAACTTTAACTTGTACCCAAAACTCATCTGTTGCAACTAAGTCAAAAACCGTATCACTCGTAGTCACCTGACTACCCACACTAGCATTGCGTGAAATAACCTGTCCTTTAAACGGCATCTTTATTTGTGTGCGTTGCAGATTTAACTTCATCAATTCTAGCTCTGCTTGCGCCGTCAGCAGCCCAGCCTCTGCAGAAGCTACTTGCGGTTCACGCAATACTAAAGCGGTATCAATACTAGATGCACTATTCGACTTTGACTCTCCAGCTTGAGCATTAAGTTGACTAACTGCTAACTCATATTCTAATTTTGCACTTGAGGCTTCGCCTCTTTCTAAATCCAAGGTCGATTGTGCTTGTATTAGTGCGGCTTTCGCTTGCTGAACCAATAACTGATAATCACGCTGTTCAATACGTGCCAATAACGCACCCTTTTCTAACTCTGAGCCCGGAACAGATGCAGGCGAAATAAAATCCACACGCCCAGACACCTGAGGCTCCAAGGTAACACGCTGAGGTGCTGAAACTTCTCCACCACCCACCCACTGCGGGCTCTCCGTACTGCGTGTAAGCGCAATCGTTTCCACTAAGCGAACGACTTTAGCTTCTTTCGCTCGCTGGGGCTTGGGCGCTGTTTTCACAATAATTACAGCGACGATAATTCCAATAAGTAATATCGCTAATAGTATCGATGCATAACGAATATTATTGCCTTTACTCATCTTCTACTTCCTCTTCATCAACGTTGCTAAAACGTCCATGACTTAATGTTGTTAATAATTGAATTCTGTATTGAAGCTGTAAAAACTCGGCACCTAATGCTTGTCGTTCAAGTGCGAGTACATCTTGCTGACTGGTTAATAATGCTAGGAAATCGCCAATGCCTTGAAGATACCGCTGATGGTTAAAATCTTGCGTTTGATTTGCCAGTTTTAGTTGGTTATTTACACTCGCTTGTAACGATATTTGTTGCTTTTCATTTAGCAACGCTTCTTCAATTTCTTGCATCGCAACTAATAGGACTTGCTGATAATTTGCGAGCTGCTCTTCAACCAATGCTTCATTAAGCCTTACATCAGCAGCTAAATTACCACCATCAAATAGAGGAACTGTTAAACCAGCAATGAAAGTACCGATCCAGTTCGTCAATATTTTTTCAGGGGTATCATCAAATCTGTTATAAGAAGCAGAGAGGGTAAACCGGGGATAACGATTAGTTTCAGAAACTTTTAAACCCGCACTTGCCGCTTGCAGTTGAGCATAAGCTTGTAATACATCAGGGCGTTCTTGCAGCGCCACACTTGACACTTTTTCTGTTGCTTGCAGAATCTCAGGAATTTGATAATTTTCAGATGGTAAAACAAATACTTCCTCTGCTAGATAATTCTTACCTAACCAAAGTGCAAGTTGCTGTCGATAAATATCTTGAAGGGTTTCACTATTAATAATTTCAGCATTGATAGATTCGAGTAACTGTTCTTGCTGCCAAATATCCGATGCAACGACCTTACCTCGTAAATAGCGCCCGCGAACAACTGTTAACGCATTTTTAATACGATCTTGTTGATTGTGCAGTAATTGAAGTTGCTGTGTTTCTTTCACCCAGCCATACCAAGACAAGGCTACTTGGCTCACAACCGTATTCGTTTGAATATTAACTGCAGCATCCATCGCATAGTACTGCTGTAAAGCTTGCTCATCTAAAGCAGAAACACGACCCCAAAAGTCCAACTCATAACTCGCATCGACACCGACCTCAAATTCACGGCTATTAGAATTAGAGCTTTGCCAGACTTGAGAGCGTTGTAAAGTAAAATCTAAACTTGGTAATTGACCACTGCCCGCTTTACCCCATTGCGCTTCGCTTTGTTTCAAACGCGCATAAGAGGCTTTTAAGCTGTAATTATTAGCTAGAGCAAGAGAGATAAGGTTATTTAATTTTTCATCGGCAAAACTCATCCACCAAGCATCTGGGCCTAATGGAGCTTTCTCAGAAGTTTGCACTGGTTCGATAAAATGATCTGGCAATGCCGGAATTTCAGGCTCGACTGAATCAATAGAGGCGCAGCCTGACAAGACCAAGTAAGTCGCAATTAACAGGGATAAGCGCACTGCCATCTCCTAAAATGATTATTGTCTCAATTAAACATTATGCCTGATCACACTTTATCAAGCACAGTATTTTTAACCTAAAGAAAGCCTGAATGACAATTCCTGACATAGAATTTTCAGGCTTTCCAGCACAATAACAATCATCAAATTAGAAAACGTCTAACAAGAATATTTAATAATAATAATTAAGCCCCAATTGAACATAATCATCCCGTTTAAATTGCGAACTTATATTATTGTCATCATCAGACATTGGTATAAACACGTCAAAATTGAACTTCACGGAACTGCCTAATCGAGTCGACATTTCTAATATAATGTTTTGACTGCCTGCATTATCTAAGTCTTGTATAAATCCTAGTAATAGCTCACTGGATTCTGCATCATTGAACGCAATACGACTTCCTACAAAGAGGTCATTTTGGCCAACAACACGCTGACTGTCTTCACGAGAATCATATTGATACTCTGTTAGTACACCAAGATCCCAAATAGTTTCAAAAGGCGAATAAAAAGTATATTCAAAGCCACCTGTTACTGCAGAATAATTATCAACAGACTGCGACACTAGCCCCAACTGTTCAAACTGATCAAAATCATCCATCAGCGATTCATTATAGCTGCGATAAATAGCCTCAAACTTCCATAACCAAGAATCCAAAGTCGCTTGTAAATCCATGCCGAGTTGATTAATTTGAGCATAGTAGGGAGCTAATTTTACAATTGCTAAAGGGTTAGCAGCTAAAGCAGGATCAACAAATAATAAAGGATCACGACTGGTACCCTGAAACCAAGATAAACCTACATCATAATCCTCAAAAGTATGACTCCAGCGCAAAGCATAATCGACATGAGCATCTTCTTCTCCTGCTTCATATTGCGCATTATCAGTATCGACGACTAAAGCAGGACGAAAACGCCCCTCTTCACCCGAAAAAGTACGCTCACGAAAACCAGGTAAAACAAAACCCGTTAGCGTTCCCCAGTCCCGCAGCAAAGTGAGCTTCACCATAGGTTGCCCGAGTTTATCTTCCCCATCAGGTGCTTCAACAAAATCGGTTTGGTTAATTATATCAACCAAATGCTGGGATTCAGCGACTCCCCAATATACCTTTGAAATACCCGCTGTTATTTCCCAATCATCACCGTATGTCATCCAAGATAACTCTCGAATATCACCGTGAGTACGTTCTTGGTCATCACTATCAATACGCGCAAAAGGTTTAAAAACAATTGTATGTTCACCTTCACTCAAAGACCAAACCATCTCAGGTTCAGCCACAATACCGTATTGCCTATCTGCTTGAGACACATCTGTTGTATTAAACTGACCAGTTTCCAAGTACTCTCGCCATTCAAGGCCTGCATATCCACTAACCTCAAACTCAACCGCATGCGCAGTTTGCGCAAGCAGAAAAGACGATAAAAGGATTAAATTCTTATGAGTCATAAGCTGTCCTTAACGAGCACGTTTAAGCGTTGCTTTATTAAAATCAGAATCCTTCAATCCTGTTCTAAATGCCAATTCAAGAGTATTTAATTCAGTGCTCTTTTCTGTTTGATGATTCAGCATATCCATCTTCATTGGACGCCAGTATTTACCCAAATACAATTTATAGTCAGATAGAGTCAATGTTTTTAATAGAGATTTTTTGCGATCATAAAAATCAACCTTTTGACCACGAAAGTGTTCTTTATCTAACCAAGCAACCTGACGTGTATAACCTGAATTTTTATCCGTAGGAATCTGCTCTATTTTATAACAATCGATGCCGTTCACTTTTTCTTCTGCTAAAAACTTGAAGCTATATTTTTCAATTTCAAAAGAACTTAAATCTTCATAGGCAAACTCACTGCCCATAAATGGTCCAGACTTATTACGTGAAGAGATTCGTTTTACACGCTTTAGCGCCGGTAAATACAACCACTGATCATCTGATTTTTCTATGTGAGAGAAATTTAAAAACGCAGTTCCTTTAACATCTTTAGGCGTATCAAAAATGGTAAGCCCCTTATCACCATCATTAGCAACTTCTAAAGACTTCATGCGCATTTCACGAATACTTTCTTCTCCTTGAGCATTACGTAAAGTCATAATGACGGAAGAAGTTGAATCTCCCCAGCCTAAATCACGTGCTTTTCGTTCTTTAGCAATGGCTAAACCCTGCTGTTCCGCAGACAGCCCTTCTAGACTAAATTCCGCTTGCGCTGACACACCAGACATAAGTGCAACGGTCGCCGCAAAAGAGGCCGTTAATTTAACAAATACATTCATAATCCTATTCCTTATTTTAATTGTTATAGCTATCGTTATGCTTTATTTTTAATTAAATCCGACTTTACATCAGACGATGAAGACTGATTTTCACGTTTATCAGCCAGTAATAAAAAGGCGGGTAAAAATAGAAAATCAACGACCAAAGCAACGAAAATAATAATCGCCGTCGCCATTCCCATATCCGAGTTCATTCTAAACGCCGAGAACGTCAATAATGAAAATCCTGTGCACAGAACCAGGGTCGTAATTGTCATAGCTCGACCAACACTTGAGAAGGCATAACGAATACCTTCTTCAACATTTCGACCGTCATTGCGTGCACGTTGGTATTTACTTAAAAAGTGTACGGTATCGTCAACAATAATACCCAGTGTCATTGAGACAACAATCGATAAACCTAAATTAATTTCACCTGATATTAAAGCCCATATACCAAAACCGACCGCAGCAGGGCCAATATTCGGAATCAAGCTAATCAATCCAAGACGAAATGAGCGCAAAGCAAAAATGAGTAATAATGAAATTAAAAACATAGCAGCGATCATACTGATAATCATGCTATCCATATTTTTCTCACCAATGTGAGAAAACATCAAGGTGGGGCTAGAGGCTGTCATACGAACTTGTGGTGCATTCTTCTCAAACCACTCCATTGCTCGCTGCTCTAAAGCAACATACTCTTTGCTGCCCAGGTTCTTCAGCGTGCTAACAACACGAGTTGATGATTTATCAATATTTAATTGATTATTAAGATCCAAACCATATGGCAAAGACATTTCATACATTAACAAATATTGGGCGGTTAATTCCCGCTCTTCCGGTAAACGATAGAAGTCTTGATTATCAGCATTCATACTTTTATTTAAACGCTTTAACGTATCAGAAATAGTCGCGACATGATCTGTTTCTGGTTGAGAACGCAACCAATCACTAAAGCCAGAAATAACACGAATAAACTCTGGATTATTAATACCATTTTTCTCACCACTATAAAGACCCCAACTGATACTCGACATACCCGAAATAGTATCTTCTTGCTTATCAACTGACTGACGGAAACTTGTCGATTTATCGAAATATTTCGTTGCCTCATCATTAATTTCATTCAGTGGAACTAGGCAAGCAAAGAACAACATCACCCCAGCACTAACTGGCAAGATCACTTTATTATGCAGAATAACCCAATCGGCTAATTTCTCCATACCGCCACGATGTTCTGGCGCTACTTTAACCCGCATAGGAATAACCACCATCAAAGCAGGTAGTAATGTTACTGATAATAAAAAGGCAATCATCACACCCATGGCACTCATTTCGCCAAAATCTGCAAGTACTGGAGATTCAGAAAACATCAATGTTAAAAAGCCAATAGCGGTCGTTGCACTGGTAATAAATACCGGCATCAAATTCAAATCCATCGCAAATTCGACGGCTTCTTTTCGGGACTTTCCTTGACGCAAGGCAAACTGTGTTGAAGCAACTAAATGAACACAATCAGCAACGGCGAGAGTCATCACAACAATAGGCACATTGATCGTCCCCGTTGATAGAAAATAACCAAACCAGCCCCCTGTTCCCATAGTTGCTGTAATTGTTAAAAAGATAACCACCAGCGTCATTAACATGCCCGTTACACTGCGAAGCAAAACAGTTAACATAATAATAATCATTAAGAACATACCCGGCACCAAGGTGCTCATATCTTTCTGACCTTCAGTCGCAAAACTGTAGTTCATCAGAATTACACCTGTATGATAGAAATCAGCGGTTTGGTATTTTTCAGAAAATGAATCCGTAAGCTGCTTTGCAAACTCTGTCACTTCGATAACTTCAGCGGTATTATTTTCTTTATTTGGTAACTGAATAGTAATATTTACCACAGCAACCTTACCATCAGGCGCAACAAGCCTATCAACCAAATTAGGCTCTACAGTAGAAATATTCTGCGTACGATCGACCAATGCCTGATCGATCATATCCAGTTCTAAAACTAGATCTTCAACAATCAGATCATCTTCTTCCGCCCAGGTATGCTGGTAATTAGTAATCGAATCGACTCGACTGGAAAATGGCGTCTGCCAAGCTTCATCCGTAAGCTCTTTAATTTGCGCCATCATATTTTCAGTAAACACCGTACCTTCTTTAGGTACTACGATAATCGACACGTTATCGTTTTTATTAAAAACTTTCTGCATCTCCTCATGAGCAACTAGTTGTGGAAACTCTTTATCAAAGAAGACTTTATAATCCCCTCTAAAATAAAGATTCTTACCACCATAACTGGCCGCAACTGCAATCGCGATAACTACCAGTATCGTTATCCATGGATAACGGCTAATTCCATTAAGCCAAGCTTTTTTCATGAGTACTGTCCTTTGTATAATTATAAGTGTGTTTAATTATTGTTATATTTAACCAATCAATTTAATGTCGTCGGCGAAAATTTCACGCTCAACTCGCTGCCATGTTTTTTGATAATCCCAGTCTTTTGATAACGGCTGCCAGTTCATGCCATCCAACACAATACCGATATTCTGCAGCAATATAGTGTTTGGATCTAAGCGGTTAACCGCTTTAGCTTCCGCTGCGCTCGTCGCAAGGATATTAGTGCCAAACGACATAGCCCAGTTAGAAAATGTGAGTGTTTCTATCGTTAAATGAGCTGGAATTTTTAAGCTGCCATCAGCTACTGCATTACGAAACATTGCATCACTAAAATTATTAACCTCAAATTCCAATTCATCTATAATTTTCTGGCGTTCTAATGACGTTTTTTCACGTACTCCAGGGGCTTTACTGCTTAACACCGTCATGAATAAAGTCGGCTCAAGTCGTGCGTAAAGCTGATAAGAATAATGAACTGCAACTGCCTTCTCTCTGGAGCAGCCATCAAATGCAAGTGCACGCTTAAATAAATCTAAAATTGAGCTAATTGCTCGTATGCATAACGCCGATAAACAATCTTCCTTACTGCTAAAGTGATTATAAATAGTCCCCTTTGAGTAACGGGATTCAGCGGTTAACTTTTCTAAACTAAGGCCAGCAAAACCATGAACATTCAAAATAGCAACCGCAAGATCGACCAGCTCTTCTTCACGATCTAATTTTTTCTGTTCACTTTTTGACAATCCCATTTTAGCTAAAGATTTATCGAGCAAACCTTTAAATCCACCATGGGAACAGCCATTAGACGATCTGGTCGCTTCTTGCTCGGTCATTACATGCTGTGAAAGTTCATGCTCTTTGGACATTAAAGACCTATTTTAAAAGAAAGCTGTATTTGAAAGTCAAAAATATTGACGAATCGTCATTTTTGACGAATCGTCATAATATGGACTTTTATTCAAAATAACAAACAATCAATTCTTGTTTATTTATAATTTAATTAATCTTTATATTTAAATACAAATCATTATCATTTATATTAGCAACCTCATTAGCTACTAATATTTTAGATATCAATAAGGAAATGCTGAGAATATGAAGACCCCTCTAATACACGTTCCTCTCTACCTTGCTATTTTAGCTGCCGCTAGCCAAGCCACAGCGGAAGATCAACCATCTTCAACAGAGTTAGATAAACAGGTCGTCACAGCAACCCGAACATCTGAAGGATTAGCAGCTCTGCCTTATACCGTACAAGTTATTGGTCAAGAAGAGATTGCTCAACAAGCAACTGCTGGACAAGAGCTAGGCGGCATCCTTGGGCAGCTCGTTCCAGGTTTGGGCGCAGGTGATAACTCAGTATCGAACTATTATCAAAGCTTACGTGGCCGCGGTGTCTTAGTATTAATTGATGGTGTGGCTCAAAGGTCTAACCGAGGGGCATCTCGTCAACTAAGTACTATTTCTCCATCAAGCGTTGAGCGTATTGAAATCATATCGGGTGCCACTGCCATTTATGGTGCAGGAGCAACTGGTGGTGTTATTAACATCATTACTAAAAAAGCATCTGAAGACGGGCTAAAATTTCATACTGAAATTGGTATGACCGCAAGTACGGAACACAATGATTCAGACAACCATAGCTATAAACTAGTCCAGAACATCTCAGGTAAATTTGATAAAGTTGATTTTCTTGCAGGCATTAGCCTTGAACAGCGAGGTAACTATATTGATAGCGATGGTGATCGTATAGCGACTGATCCCAACCAAATAGCACGTGATAATACCGATACCATTGATGTGATACTAAACGGTGGCTACCAGATCTCTGAAACCAGTAAAATTCGTGCTGGAATCCAATATTTTAATGAAGAAATGGATACCGATGCAGCTGCAGACTTTGGCACCCCATCCGCAGCTTATTTAGGTTTGCCATTAGGCGTTGTCGGTAAATCAGGCGATTACGAACCACAGTCGATTGATGGACTTAAACTTGATCAACAACCCGCGACCAAACGACAAAGCTTTACGCTAGACTTCAGCGAAGAAAACTTTTTTGGTCAAACATTAATTGCACAAGCTAGCTATCGTGAACAAGATTTATATTTTTACCCTTACCTAGGCGCACCGCTATTTATTCAAACCGATTGGGCTCAAGCTGCGACCTTACTTGGTCAAGGAGCAACAACTTCTGACGCTCTATTTGGTTCTTCTGCTGCTGGATCAACAATTACACAATCTAAAATTGAGACAACAACATTAGATTTCAAAGTTGCCCTAGATAGTAAAATAGATATTGATGGGAAAGAATTAGGCCTTACTTATGGTATTGACTACATTAAGGATAAAGGTAATCAAACTTCAAGTGAGTATGATTACAATGCATACATTACCAGTGGCCAAACAACTTTAAATGAAACAGGCATTGTGGTGAATGCAGGTCCAGAAACAAAAACAACCACCCAAGCCGCCTTCCTGCAAGCTCAGTTTTCACCCATTGACGCATTGACTTTACGCGCAGGCTTACGCTACGAAACGATAAATGTAGAAGTTGATGACTTCGTTTCTGGTGATGATATTCTTAACGCAAATTTCTATAACAGTCAGTTAGAAGATCCTACCTTACAAGCATTAGCAGGTCTAAATGGTATGACCTCTAATCAATTCCTAGCATACGTCACAGATTTAGAATCTAGCGCGCTAGGTCCTTTAGGTAGTTATTTACAATATTCTGATACAGCAGCTATACGTGAAGGCGGCAAAAAAGATTTTGATGCGACTTTATTCAATGCTGGTGCTGTGTACGATATTAATAAAGCTCAGCAAATTTATATGAGTTTCAATCAAGGTTTCACTGTTCCCGACATCACTCGACTATTGCGTAATGTTTCAATATTTACCGATACCGGCTCTACAGGATCTGTTCTAGAAAGCAGCAGCGTTGATGCAATCAAAACAAATTCTTGGGATTTCGGCTGGCGCGGACAATTCGACAATTTAGAATTATCAGCTGCAGGTTTCTTTAACCGCTCAGATAAATCTATCTATTTCAACTCAATCACCGGTGAAGTCGATCTGTTAGATCAAGAAGAAGAGATCTGGGGGTTCGAAGGCTTAGTTAATGCTTATTTAACCGACAATATCAATACCGGAGCAACTTACTCATATACACGAGGCAAAACGCGCAGTGATGACAGTGGCTGGATTTCACTACCTGTTGAACGAGTGTCTCCACAAAAGATTACTGCCCACTTAGGCTACCAAATGCCTGGAGTTTTCAATACTAGGTTACAAGCACTTCACTTAAGCGATTATAAAGAAGCTCATCGTGAAGGTAACAGTGCAACAAACGTCCCTTTTGTTGGCTATACAACATTTGATTTATTAACATCTTTTGAATTACCACAAGGTACATTGGCAGTATCAGTTCGAAACTTAACAAATAAAGATTACCAACACCTTTATAATCAAGTTCGAGGATATCCAAGTACTGGGGTTTCTGCAGATTTACCTGCTCAAGGGCGAACAATAAGCATGAACTACAGCATTGATTATTAATTTTTGAGTTTTAAAAATTTAATAATATTAGGCCAAACATTGTTTGGCCTTTTCTGTTTTAGTCTTTTGTGAATTTCATTACAGGAACAACACATGCCATTAGGAATTTTCCTACTCTGGCCATCATTACATTTAATGTATGGTCTGACAGAACATCGAAGCCAAAAGATAAACATAAAACGACGATACAGTGGTCGCGCGATGATTCTTTTATCTCTCTTATTTATAAGTCAGCCCTATGGCTTTGAAAAAGGTTTTTTCTATTGGCTTTTTGCTTTCATGGCAATCGCACTATGCTTTGTACAAATAAGAGTATGGCAGCCAAAATCAGTTCGATTAATTTCAGCCTTAAGCCTTATTGGTTTCTTAGTATCGGGAGTAAGCAATGTCTTTAATTAACCGAATATTCGAGAACAACATAAATAAAAACATTGCAGCCACTCTAGGCGCATTTATTACCACAATTAGCTTAACCGTTTGCATCACTCTACTCTGGCCTTTTGGTGATGTCGTTGAGCAGATTTTTGCAGGAGCTACATTTTTCTTTGTATTCTGGGCTTCATTATTTTATTGGGCAATTCTTGCCGAAAATGGTGCATGGGCTTGGATAAGAATGCTCATTATTTTATTACCTGCTTTAGCTGTTATCACTATTAGCTTTCTTCTTAAATCACAAACCCAATAGGGAGTCACATGGAACAACATACTCATAAAAGACTCTATTCTGCTCATGCTTGGGTAGGTATTATTTCTGGCATATTACTGTTCATTGTTACGTTTTCTGGCATCCCCGCCCTATTTGATCATGAAATTGAATATTGGCAATATCCTGGCTATAGCGAGCAGCACAGATCAGAAGTAAAGCAGCAACCGTTTAATTTAGAACGTACTTTACAGGCCAGCAAAGACCTAGGGTTTCAGCATGATAATTTTTTTATTCAACCTGCAAATGAAATTAATAATCATGTCATTCTGGCACATTTTGAAAAGGGGAAGGAACCCGACATTCGTTATTTGAATGCCAGTAGCTATCAGCAATTCAATGCATCACCATCAGAGCTTAATCATTTATTAGCCCATTTACATACCGACTTACATTTGCCAAATCCTTGGGGTCGATATCTAGTAGGTTTATCTGGTATGGCAATGCTGCTAGCGATTATTGCAGGCATTTTTATTCATATTAAATGGCGTAAAGAATTTGTCATGCTTCGACCTAAACGTAGCTGGCGCTTATTGCTAACAGACCAACATAAACTGTTAGGACTTTGGTCATTACCTTTTACGTTTATTCTTGCATTTACAGGCACAATCCTAGGGCTACTGGGTTTAATTTCACCCATTCTTGCATTAGCTGCATTTAATGGTGATGTTGAAAAAGCGACAGTTGCAGTACTAGGACCAACCGCTGAAGTTACTGGAGAATATTCGCCAGTTTATCCACTCAATAAATTATCAGAACGCTTAACCATAGATCTACCTGATACCTCGATTGAATTTATTCAAGTATCTGGATTGAACATAATTGCACCAGAAAATACAGATAAAACCAGTAAAGAAACCAGTAAACTTGTGACTGACATTGGTGGCATTATTAAGTTCAGTGGTTACCATGACGATAAATTAAGTAACCTCGAAACCGTAACCTACAGCCTAAGTACTGGAGAGAGAATTCATCAAGGCTCTTTTATTGGCAAAGGAGCCTTTCAACGTATTTTTGCAGCCGTAACACCTTTGCATTACGTTTTATTCGGCAATACTTGGTTAAAAGTATTTTATGCTTTATCAGCATTAGCCGCATGCGGCCTCATATTAACCGGTAATATGTTATGGCTACATCGACGTGGACATGGAGCACAGCACTGGTTAAGTAAATCTACTCTCGGTATATGTGGTGGGCTTGTGGTGGCAACCAGTATCACTTTTGCCGCCAGCCAGATCTCATACGCATTTAAATTTTCAACTGAATCAGGACTCCATCATCTAAGCGAAGAAGTTGTATTTTGGTCAAGCTGGGGGTTAATGATATTAGCGCCTTATTTTATTAAAGACAGCTTTAAACTCAGCCATTATTTTTTACGCTTAACCAGCCTAGGATTAATCTTTACACTCATCGCTGATGGTTTATTTAACCAACGTTGGATAGGATTAACACAGGGATGGGTTTTAAATATTCAAATGGGAATTTTGTTCAGCGCTCTCTTATTTATCTATTTAGATTGGAAACTGCCTAACAGCATCAAACCGAAATCAAAATAAAACAGATCAGCTAGAACTATAAACAAAAAAAGCCAAAGGCATTCACCCTTGGCTTTTTTGATTGTTAATACTCGAAATTACTTTAGTAGCTCATGGCATATGTTATTTGTTTTTAATGCCGTGACTCATAGCATACAGCACAGGTACAACCCCAAGCGTTAGCAGGGTCGCAAAACCTAAACCACAGCTAATAACAACGGCCATCGCACTAAAGAATGGATCAGTTAGCAAAGGCAGCATACCTAAAATAGTGGTCACTGCTGCCATCATAACAGGGCGTAAACGGCTAACAGAGGCTTCNAATACGGCATCANANNNNTCTTTNCCTTCATCNANNTCTAAGCGAATNTGNTCNACTAATACAATGCCGTTTTTCACNATCATNCCCGATAAACTCANCAANCCTAANANNGCCATAAANCCAAANTCNGCNCCTAGCNNTAACATACCNGCACTNACNCCAATCATTGCNANNGGCACACANGCCCAAATAACNAAAGCACTNCGTAANTCNTTAAANAGTAAAACCGTGATAATAAACATCACTAAATAACCAATNGGCAAAGANGANAAAATACTNGCTNNNGCATNNTTTGNNGATTCNNATTCNCCACCCCANTCAAGTTCATAACCTGGCGCTAAAGGAATTGCTTCTATCTGCGGACGTAAGCGTTTGAACAATGTATTGGCGGTAATATCGCTAGCAATATCAGGGTCAGCATACACCTCAACCGTGCGCTTACGATCTCGACGAGCAATGATTGAATCTTCAAATACCACATCAAATTTTGTCACGACCTGCTGAATTGGAATATATCGTTTAAATATTGGACTCCAGATTTGCAATTCGTTTATACCATCAATATCTAAACGTTCGTACGCTGGCGGGCGAATAACAATCGGCTTTAGTGTTGTGCCTTCACGATAAATACCCACCTGCTTTCCAGAAAAACTCAGCTGTAATAAATCATCCAAATCTTGGCGCGATACCCCTGCGCGGCGAGCATTGTCTTCATTAAATACTGGACGAATAACTTTCACTCGCTCACGCCAATCATGGCGGACATTACTAGCCTGAGGGTCTTGCAGCATAATTCTTTTCGCTTGCTCGGCAAGTCTACGCAACTGCTCTTGATCTGGGCCAGAAAAACGCGCTTCAATTTTTGCACTGTCACCTGGGCCAATTTGTAAGCGTTTGAACTTCACAAAAGCATTGGGTAATTCTATGCCAACCCACTCGCGAGCACTTTTAATTAAATCTTCTATTTGCTCACGGTTATCACTGCGTACCATAACTTGTGCATACGCCGCATATTGACGCTGGGGACCGTATGTCAGCATAAAGCGCAGCTCACCTTGTCCAACCGTTGAAGAGGTAAATTGCACACCGTCTTGTTGCTGAAAGTAGTTTTCTAGCTTTAATGCTTGCTGCTGTGTACTACGAATATCACTGCCTTCTGGCAACCAAATATCGACAAGAAACATCGGAGTGTTTGATGGAGGAAAAAAGCTCTGCTTAACAAGCCCAAAACCCGCAATTGCAATAAATAACGATACCACCAGCGCAGTAACCGTGAGTCCACGATTCTGCAACATAAAAGTTAATCCTTTACGATAAAAATCGTAAATAGCCCCTTTGTAAGGCTCGGTATCTTTACTGCTGTCTAAGCTGTGCTGTTCATGTTTATTGAATAGCATATGACACAAGAACGGGGTTAACGTTAACGCCGTAATCCAGCTTAATAATAAAGAAATTAGCAATACATANAANANTTCNCCNACAAANTCACCGGTAGAATCGGGTGACAAACCAATCGGCGCAAAAGCCGTTACCGCAATCACGGTGGCACCTAATAATGGCCACTGTGTTTGCTTAACAATGTCATAAGCGGCTCGCGTTCGTGTTAATCCCTTTTGAATACCNACCATGATGCCTTCGGTAATCACCAAGGCATTATCCACCAGCATTCCAAGTGCAATAATTAATGCCCCTAAAGAAATACGGTGTAATTCAATATCCAATACCAACATGGCAATGAAGGTGCCTAGAATCGTTAGCAATAAAATAGCACCAATAATAATACCGGCACGCATTCCCATGAAAGCCAATAGCACAACAATCACGATAAATACCGAGATGACAAGATTTAAAATAAAGCCCGTCGACGATGCATCCACCTCTGCTGGCTGGTCGTAAAGTGTATTAATTTCAATACCCAGTGGTCGATTACGATCAAGCTCTTTCAACTTAAGGCGTAATTTTTCACCAATTTCAACAACGTTCACACCGCTATTAAATGAGATACCTAAATGCAGCGATGCTTGGCCATTATAATTCACCAAATGCTTCGGAACTTCTGCAATGCCTTCAGATATTTCACTAATATCTCGTAGGTAAATCAGTTTTTCAGACCCTTGCGAACTAATTAATAAATCGGCCATTTGGTGAATGCTTTTAAATTCTCCTGTGGGGTGAATACGAATATATTCATCACCGATTCGAACTTTCCCTGCTACCGATACTTCATTTTGGGTATTTAACAGGTTGTATAAGCGCGACAATGGAATACCCAAATTCGCCATACGCTCACGAGAGATGTCGATAAATACCTGTTCTTTTTGCACGCCCGCAATATCAACTTTGGCAATGCCCTCCATCGTCGTCAGGTCACGCTTTAAGTAGTCAGCATAATCTTCTAACTCTTCGTAACTGTATTCTTTACCGGTTATCGCTAATAAAACACCGAATACATCACCAAAATCATCCATTACAACAGGTGCCATTGCTCCTGGTGGTAAAGA
>PAOL01000070.1 GCA_002708475.1 Oleispira sp.
ATATACCGTTCCTGGAAAAGTAATGCACCTCTACAGCCTAGGAATAGCAAGGCCTACAGAGCGAATTGCAATATTTGGCGGCAAAATCCCTAGAACCCCATTATGGGCGTTGGGCTGGAGGTTGTTGCTGATCTGGCTTCGCTGTTTTTTGATGCAGCATTGCAACTGGGGTGTTTGCGTTTTGCTGCCGGTATAGGTGGCGGTGTTGTAACCGCAACTGCTATCAGCTGGATTGCACAGCAGCCAAATCCTGAAAGGGGCTATGGGCTGTTCATGATGCTGCAGTTTGGTGTGGGGGCCCTGATTTTGGCTGTTTTACCACACTTTATGGCCGTGAATGGAGTGAATGTTATCTATTTGGTGTTTATTGCCTTTGCTTTCTTGTCATTGGTGTTGTCGCCCGCTCTTAAGTGTTCACTAAAACGAAAAATTCATCAGGGTAACGATAACGACGGTATTGAAGTCGCAGCAGAGAAAATCAAACTGCTACCTGTCGGCTTGTCTTTTGTCGCTGTCGGGTTGTTCGAGGCGGCGAATGCCGGTGTTTGGGCCTATATCGAGCGAGTCGGCCTGGCTATTCCCCTTCCCCGAGATACGCTGGGTATGATTTTGGCGATTGCGTCTCTGGTCGGTATTCCCGGTGCCTTGGCCGTCGTTTGGCTCGGTATTCGTCGAGGGCGTTTTCTGCCGATCGCCGCAGGGCTGAGCTGCGGAATGCTTTCATTGTTGTTACTGCTGGGTGTCGATGACCTTTTGTTGTACATGGTGGCGATTATGGCCCTGAGTGCCTCCTGGAGTTTTACGCTGCCATATTTGCAGGGTATTCAGGCGCAGCTGGACCCTCAAGGGCGAATCGCTGTTTTGGGTTACTTTGTGGTTATGGTGGGCGTTGCTCTGGGTCCTGCACTCTATGGGGGCGTCGTGGGCTCAGGAGACTACTCCAATGCCATGTGGTTAGGGGTGCTGCTTTTGGTGGGTTGCCTGATCGCGATTGCGCCAGTGGCAATAGCGACTGATCAAGTCTCTGATCGAAAACAGGCCGAATCGCCGACCGAACAGCTACCCAGAGTAGTGACCAAGTCGAGGCACAGATTAAAGAAACTGCTAACTGGCATCTAACATTTCGTGATTTATTTATTCCGGATAAGTATTTAGGTAACTAACCATGAGCAATGAACTGTGCTATCTATCTGCGACGAAAGCTGGTGAACTGTTTACCTCCAAAAAACTGTCGCCCGTTGAGCTGTTACAAGCGTTAATCAATCGCGCAGAACAGGTAGAGCCCTCTATCAATGCGTTTTCATTTGAGTATTTTGACGAAGCGATGGATGCAGCACGGCTAGCGGAGAAGTCGTATATGAAAGGGAGTGCTAGGCCCCTGGAAGGTATTGCTGTGGCGGTTAAGGATGAAGAGAATATTATCGGTAAGGTGACAACCAACGGCTCCCTGTTGTTGCAAGATAATGTCGCCCAGACTCATTCTCCGGTGGTAGAACGTATGCTCAATGCCGGGGCCATTATTCATGCGCGTACCACGACACCGGAATTCTCTTCAAACACCGTGACCCACTCTCGCCTGTGGGGGGTAACAAGAAACCCCTGGAATACGGAATATACGCCGGGAGGATCTTCCGGTGGCGCAGGTGCTTCGCTGGCGGCTGGGACTACGACTCTGGCAAATGGTTCTGATATTGCAGGCTCGATTCGCGTGCCCGCGTCTTGTTCGGGTGTGATCGGATTCAAGCCCCCTTATGGGCGGGTGCCGGATGAATCTCCCTATAACCTGGATACCTATGCCCATCAAGGCCCAATGGCAAGAACGGTGGCTGATTGTCGACTGTTCCAGAATGTGCTCTCCGGCCCCCATCCCTTTGATCCAGCCAGTGTAAGCCCAAAGTTGACGATACCGGATAATCTTGAAAACATTCGAGGGATGCGTATTGGCTATTCTCTGGATCTTGGCTATTTCTCCGTGGATTCTGAAGTGCGCGAAAATACCTTGGCTGCGGTGGAAGTATTCAGACATTTGGGAGCGACTGTAGAAGAAGTTGATATAGGCTGGAACAGTAGTTGCCTGACAACGGCCATGACCCATCTGCACGCATTGTTTGGCTCCACCTTACAGCGAGATTGCGTTGGTCGCGAAGAACAACTGACTGATTATGTACGTTATTTCTTGGGTACTGGCGGTTCACCTCAACCAAAAAGTGTCGTCGAAGCGAATCTTCATGCCGGTGAAATGTTTGCTCAGTTAAGCAAGGTGTTTGCCTCTTACGATTTGTTAATTTGTCCTACGGTTGCCACCACGTTTGTAAAAGCGGATTTTGATTACAGTAAGGATACCTTGATTGTTGATGGTGAAATCATGGCCCCATCGCTGGCAAGCTGGTGCATGACCTATCCGTTCAATACCCTGAGCCGTTGCCCTGTTCTTAGTGTGCCCACTGGTTTCGCCTCTAATGATGTACCTACCGGTATGCAGATTGTTGGCCCCAGCTTCGATGATGTAACCGTATTTAAAGCGGCTATGGCTTATGAAAGTGCGAAGCCGCCGATGTACAGTGGCGGCTTGGCGCCAGAAATATTGCAACAGCCTGAATTGGTCATGTGACACCGGATGTAATGCCTTGGGCTACGGACTTGCCGAAGACGCGCCACCGAAATATTATGCATCGAATTCTGCGCAAAATTGAAAAAATAGGTTTAATCTCAGTGTGGCATTATTGATAGGGTAGTGGAAATGTCTACTTGCTAATGACAAGTTTGTGACGGCACCGGTCATTCTGAGGCCGGAGAGAGAACCAAGTCTCTGTTGGCATCGATCATTACCAGGGTGTTAAAGAAGCCGTTGTTGGCGCGTTCAAAGATGCGGACCGGGATCACACCCTCAAACGCCTTGGCCACGTCTTTAAGCCGCTTGACGGCGTGGTTGTTCTCAACGGTGGTGGCCAGTTCTAAATAGCGGTTGTTGATGTGCTAGCAGAAATAAGGGGTCTCAAACAATTCCCGCAGCAGAACGATCTGGGCCCCCTGGGCGGCGGCCTCGTGCACTAGTTTAACCGCGTTTTCGATATTCACTTCGCGATCCCAGCTACAGGACATTTGTGTTACGGCTAGATTGATTTTCTTCACTGCAATACCTCTCGAAAATTACCGGGTTTCACCGGAAAACTGCGCCTGGGTGATACAGCCAATGCTGCCACCGCCCAGCAATATGTCTCGACAGCCCGGCACGCCCACGATTTTGTGATGGGGGAGCTGGTCCTGGATAATGGCGAGTGCGGGAGCGTCATTGGGGTCGTCGTACAGGGGCACAAAAACCGCGCTATTGCCAATGTAATAATTGACGTAGGTGGCGGCGATTCGCTCTCCCGGCTGGCGGGCGATGGCCTCGGCATTGCGATCGAAGGTCGCGTGCTCTTCTTCGGTCCAGCAGATGGGGTTGGGCTGATGCACCTTGACGACTTTGAGCGGTCTGCCCTTGGCATCGGTCTCGTTGCTTAAAATATCGTAAGTGAGCTGCGAGACTTCGTACTGGGGATCGTTTTTGTCTTCGGTCCAGGTCAACAGTACGACGCCGGGGGCGGCAAAGACACAGAGGTCGTCAATATGGCCATCGGTTTCGTCGAGGGGGCAGCCGGTGGGTAGCCAGATAATCTTCTCCACATTCATATAGTCCTTCAGTGCCTGGTCAACTTCCTCGTCGCTGCGCTCGCCCGTGCGGTTGGGGTTAAGCAGGCACTGGCGAGTGGTAATCAGGGTGCCTTCACCGTCGGCCTGCAAGGCGCCGCCCTCTGCGACAATGGGGGCCTTGTAGCGATCGGTGTTCTCGATTTCCAGCACCTTGTGGGCGATATGCTCATCGAGCTCCCAGTGGTTTCTCAGGCCACCGATATGGCCGCCCCAGGAGTTGAACTGCCAGTCCACGCCGCGTACCTGGCCCTGGCCGTTGATCACAAAATTGGGGCCGGAGTCGCGCATCCAGGCATCGTTGGTGGACATCTCCACCAGTCGCACCGTGTCGGGCAGGCGGGCGCGGGCATTTTGAAACTGGGCGGCCGACACACACATGGTAACCGGCTCGCTTTCGGCAATGGCACTGGCCACGCGAACAAAAGCCGCCTGGGCCAGTTTGGCGCCGGCGGGCCAGACATCGCTCTGCTGCGGCCAGATCATCCAGCACTGCTTTTTCGGTTGCCAGGCGCCGGGTACGTAGAAACCGTCCTGGCTGGGGGTGGTCTTCAAGGTCTTCGCCATAGTCGCTGTCTCTTATGGGGTTTACGGAGTGAATCTGTAAAACCTATGCTACTGCGGAGCGTCTGGGAGCAATATAGACCCATAGGGCAGGTGTTGGTGAAAGGGGGAGAGGCGTTATGGGGAGCTCGGCGGCGCCAGGTAGGCAGACAGGGGGTCGGGGTTTTCGTCGAGGTTCAGGCAGGAGAGCGAGTCGATAAACAAATAAAACAGCTCGGCCTGGGAGCTGATATCGAGCTTGCGATAGATATTTTGCCGGTGCAGCTTGACGGTCCTGAGAGCGATTTCCAGCTTGTCGGCAATGGCCTGGCTGGAGTGGCCGTGGAGAATCAGCAACAGCACTTCCCGCTCGCGGCCGGTGAGAACGGAACTGCCAAAATCCTTCATAACCTGTTTCAGTTGCCGGTGCAGGTCTGAGGTGGGGTTGGCCAGTTCCCGGTTATTGGTCAGGCGCAGGTGTTTTAGCACCAGTGTGCGCACCAGCGGCTCCAGTGCGTGCAGTTCATCAAGTCGGTCTTGCGTCAGCGTGTCGTTTTCCGTGTGGGCGAAGGAAAAATGGAGATAGCGCTCCTTCTGCCCGATATCCTCGAGGGTGATGCAATAACCCATATCATCGGCAATACCGTCCTTTTTGTAATAGCGCAGGAAAAACTCGGTTTCGCGGAAGTTATCCGGTGCCACATCGTTGAGGGTGTAAAACCCCGACGCCAGTCCCTCGGTGCTGGCCAGGTAAAAGGGATCGAGCAGGTAAAGGCCCTTGAGGTAGCGTTTAAGGTTCTTTGTTATGCCAGGAGAAGTGATATCGTGACTTAATGGCCTGGGTCCATGCTCTTGGGAAAAGGAGAAAATGATATTGCTCCTTTCCTGGGGAATGGTGTTATTTAATTCCTGGCTCAATAGGGGAAAAAACCTCGGCTCGCCTAGCTTGTCGATCATCCGAATCAGCAACTGTTTGTAGGGCTTGGTGATGGGGCGGTGTTTTTGCTCTGATGTCATTGACTGCGTCTAACAATTATTTATTCGGTGCCTGCTTATTACTTATGCCATGCTATTGAGTATAGGGCAAGTGGAAACCCATGCCCGGTGATCGTCTACCTGCCCTTTAGAACTATATTCTCCAGCACTTATCCCCCTTACACTAGCTCCATAGAACAGAGCCTTTCTGTTTGGCACTGAAAGCACCGTTTTTACTTGAGGGTATGAGGCATGAGCGAATTTGACCAGTACGACACACAGGCGATTGTGGAAATGGATAAGGCCCATCACCTGCACCCCTGGCAGTTCTTTGACCTGTTTCGTCACAATGGAGCACTGCCTATTGTCAAAGGTGACAACTGCCATATCTACGACACCGATGGTCGCAAGTACTTCGATGCGGTCGGCGGCCTGTGGTGCAACAATATCGGTCTGGGACGCAAGGATATGGCCGACGCCATCGCCGAGCAGGCCTATAAAATGTCCTACGCCAGTGCCTTTGTGGACTTGACTAACGTGCCGGCCGCAGAGTTGGCGGCCAAGCTGGCGCAGCTGGCACCGGCACCCCTGAACCATGTATTTTTTACCTGTGGTGGCTCCACGGCGGTGGACACGGCCTTTCGCCTGATCCACTACTTCCAGAACTGTCGCGGCAAGCACGACAAGAAACATATTATCTCGCGCAAGAACTCCTACCACGGCACAACTTATGCCGCCATGTCGATTGGCGGCAAGCCCGGCGATCATCCGCCGGAGTTTAATTTTATCAGCGATATTATCCACCATATCTCCTACCCCAATTATTACCGCTGCGCGGAAGAGGGCATGAGCGAGGAGGAATTTGTCGACTGCCTGGTGCAGGAATTTGAAGACAAGATCGAAGAGCTCGGCGGTGCCGATAAAGTGGCTGCCTTCTTTGCCGAGCCAATTATGGGGGCCGGTGGTGTGATTGTACCGCCAGAGGGTTACCTTAAGCGCATGCACGCGGTGTGTAAGAAAAACGACATTCTTTTTGTCTCTGACGAGGTGGTCACCGGATTTGGCCGCTTAGGCCACTGGTTCGCCTCTGAAGACGAGTTCGGCATAGTGCCGGATATGATCACCTCCGCCAAGGGCCTGACCTCCGGCTATATGCCACTGGGTGCGCTGCTGTTTTCCGATGAGATTTGGGAGGTTTTAAATGCGGAGGGTTCCGGGCGTTGTTTTCCCCATGGCTTTACCTACTCGGGGCACCCGGTGGCCTGTGCGGCAGCACTGAAAAATATCGAGATAATGGAGCAGGAGAAACTGTTGGAAAACGTTAACGAAGTTGGCCCCTACTTTGAAGAGCAACTGAAAACGCTGGAGGACCTGTCCATTGTCGGACAGGTGCGCGGGCGCAAGTTTATGGTGTGCGTGGAATATGTCGCCGACAAGCAAACGCGGGAACTCTTCCCGGAAGAGTTGGATATCGGTAAACGCATTTCCAATCACGCCGACAAGCTGGGGTTGATTTGCCGGTCCATTGTGCACCTGAACGTAATGTCGCCGCCACTGACCATGACCCGGGCCGATGTGGACTTTATTGTCGACACCCTGCGCAAGAGTATCGAGCTCACCGTTGAAGAGTTGCGGTCAGAAGGTTATTTCGCGGGCTAACACAGGACTAGATTCAATGAATCTCTACCAAAATAACCAACTACCTCTCCAGCCATACCGGGCAAGGGCCGGGTAAGGCAGACCTGATACTGACCAACGCGCGGATTTATACAGTGGACCCCGGCCGGCCCTGGGCGGAAGCGGTGGCCATAAAAGATGGCCGGTTCATCGCGGTCGGTGGCCGGGCAGAGATGGATGCTCTCCGGGATGAGCACACCCGCGAGGTGGACCTGCAAGGCCGCTTTGCAATGCCGGGCCTCTACGATATGCATACCCACCCAGACCTGAGTCTGGCACCGGGCTATGCCGATTATCTGGATGTGGGGCTGGAAAGCCCCACGCCGGACGATATTGCAAAGGCGATTCTGGACTATGCGGAATCCCATCCGGGCGATGGATGGATATACGGTTCCTATTTTGTGCACTTCACCTTTCGTCAGGCGGAGATTGAGCCGGGGTGCGAGTGGCTGGACACCGTTATGCCGGATCGGCCAGTGGCCATTCTCGACCGTTCCTGGGGCTCGATGATGGTGAACTCCAAAGCCCTGGCCCTGGCCAATATCACAGCAGACACCCCCGACCCGGGCAATGGTTTTATACAGCGCGATTCCATTACGGGTGAGGCTACAGGCATCCTGATTGACGGCGCTTATGCGATGATTCACGCCGCCATGCCGCCGACGCCCCAGCACGCGCTGAAAAGAGCCTACCGTGAAGGCGTGCAGTACCAGTCTTCCCGCGGTGTGGTGGCGACCAAGTATGTGCATGTGTGCGAGCATCGGCTGGAGGCGTTGAAGTCAATCGATGATGCCGGCGAAATGACACTGAGAGTCGAGGCCGCTATCAGCTGGCAGGACGATATCTTCCCGGTCAAGCGCCGTTGGGAGCTGCTGAGTGGCGAACGGCATTACTATCGCAGTGCGCGCCTCAATGCCAATGCGGTCAAGTTTCATTTTGACGGGGTGCACGAAACCCGTTCCTCCTACCTTTCCAGCCCCTGGCCCGGCGAGGAAAAATGGCGCGGCGGGCTGAACCTGACGCCGGAACATATTACCGATATGGTAGTGGACCTTGATCGCCGGGGAATTCGTGTGATCTCCCACTGCACCGGCGACGGCGCATCGGATCTGTTTCTTGATGCCGTGGCAGAGGCACGCCGCGTTAACGGCGGGGGTGTGCGCCACCAGTGCGCCCATTCCACCTTGTTGCTGGAAGAGAATTTGGCGCGCTTCAAAGAGCTCAATGTCACCGCCGAATTCTCACCGGCCGTGTGGTATCCCAGTGATTTCGCCTACGCCCGTACTCAGGCCGGCGAAGAGAAAATGAAAACCCTCTACAACTTTAAGGGGGTGCTGGATGCCGGCGGGGTGGCGGTGATGGGTACCGATTGGCCGGTTTCCAATATCAACCCCTGGATCGGTTTTGAAACCATGGTGACGCGGAAGAACCCTTGGGGGGACTACTCGGAGCCCTTCTACGGCGAGCCGATTTCGCTGGAACAGGCGATAAAGGTGATGACCATTAACGGCGCCTGGTCCATGGGGATTGAGCATAAGGCCGGGAGTATCGAAGTGGGCAAATCGGCGGATTTGATTGTCCTGGATCGCAACCTGTTTGAACTAGAGCCTCAGGGAAATCTGCACAACACCAGGGTGGATATCACGGTGATGGAAGGTGAGATCGTCTGGGACCGGTTGGATCAGTTTGAACAAGCTGAACTTGAAGCGGTATGGAAAAGCGATCAGGTACCGACGTTTTATGAGCGCATGGAAGACTAATCTTTGAGCGTGTTATTGTATTAAACGACTACTGCAGTTAGACGGTGGTGAGCCAATGAGTAAAAAGTTTAGCCCGATTCCTGTTACCGTTATTTCCGGTTTTCTCGGCGCCGGAAAAACCACCTTGCTTAATCGTATTCTTAATGGTGATCACGGCCGTAAGATTGCGGTAATGGTCAACGACTTTGGTGAGATCAATATCGATAGTCAGTTGATCGTCAGCGCCGAACAGAGCATGGTGAACCTGTCTAACGGTTGCATTTGTTGCACTGTAGAAAGTGACTTGATCGAGCAGCTGCACAAATTGATCAATTTGCGTGAGCGCCCGGAGTATATCCTGATTGAAACCAGTGGCGTCTCGGATCCCTCCAAGGTGGTGAACACCTTGTGCTACCCGCAATTTCGCCAACAACTCACCGTCGATGCAGTGGTAGCTATCATCGATGCTGACAACTTTTCCAGCTTGGACGGCGACAGGAGAAAGCTGGCGATGGATCAGTTGAGTGTTGCCGATATTGTGGTGATTAACAAAACGGATCTGGCGACCACTCGGCAGGTGGAGTCGTTTCGCCAGCAATGGCTATACCCATACGCCCGGGTGTTCGAAACTCAATTTGCCGATATCCCTGTGGAACTGTTATTAGGGACGGAGCTGTTCGAGACGAACCACTCCCCAAGCAAATCTGGACACCAGTGCAACGCCAACTGCGATCACAACCACAATCAGCAATTTGCTACCTACAGCTGGGAGAGCGATCAACCCCTGTCCCTTAGCAAGCTGCGTCATGCGCTGAAGCAGTTGCCGGAAAACCTTTATCGCGCCAAGGGATTTGTCTACCTGGCGGAAAGCCCTAAGCACCGTTGTAAGGTGCATTTGGTGGGCTCAAGGGTGGAGATTGAAAAGGAGGAACGCTGGCAACAGATGCCGAAAAATCAACTGGTAATGATTGGCTGGAATAATCTCGATGCAGCGCACCTGAATCAGGCGCTGGAAAATTGTTACAGCTAACGCAACGTCGACGGAGATGATTTATGATTGTCCGGCTGAAGTCGAGGCGTTAATTAAGCACCCGGAAGATTACATGCCCCTTGAGCCTGAGGCAAATAAAGACAAGCCAGAGGATAGGAGAGATACTCAGCAAAAAAAACACACGATATCCCGTTGGAATAAACTTCAGTTTTGTGAAGCTGCCTCTTCTCGGAAAAAGATTTAGATAATGCCAACTTTGTCAGCTGGTAGCTTGTGACATAAGGGGGATTCTCTCGCCCCCTTTTTATTAATCCAGTGATGCCAGTTCGCTGGCTTAATCTCGTTAATGTGAACGGTTTTTCCGCAATGTCTCCGGCGGCGACTCCCCATAACGATCTTTTTGTAAAGGCAAGCCCCCCAGCAGTATAAACCCCAACGGGTGGCAATCTCTGTGACACCTATACGTTCCTTGGTCGCCAAAAAATTCCCGTGAACCTTCTTTAGTCGGATGGTATGCAAATAATTCATCGCGTGATCTGCCGAAAGCGTTTAAACCTTTCATGCAATGTCCGCTCACTCATTCCGCAAGCCGCCAACAGATCAGCCATGGTACTGGGTGTGGTGATAGGTTGCGTCGCATCTACTGCCCTGATTAGCGTACAATTCGCCATTTGATTCTAGGATGGTGTACTCGTGGTCAGTTTCAAAGGCTATTGTTATCCGAAAACGGTGATTTTGCAGTGTGTTCGTTGGTAAGTCGCTTATTGTTTAAGTTATCGTGATATCGAGGAGATGATGAAGGAGCGAGGAATACACGTAGATCATAGCACCCTGAACCGCTGGGTTCTAGAATTCTCTCCACTGCTTGAAAAGGAGTTCCACAAAAGGAAACGTCGTTCAGGTGGCAGGATCCGACTTGACGAAACCTACCTTCTGGTTAAAGGGCAATGGAAATGCCTGTATCGCGCTGTTGATAAAGAAGGAAATACCATCGATTTTTTGCTAACGTCAAAACGGGACAAAAAGGCTGCCAAGCGATTATTGAAGAAAATGATTAACCGAAATGGCAAGCCGGGATTAATCAATATCGACAAAAGTGGAGCCAACCACGCTGCGATCAACGACTACAATCAAGAGAACAACACCCGAATCACTATTCGACAAAGTAAGTACCTAAATAATGTGATTGAGCAAGACCACCGGTTCATAAAACGAAAAATGAAACAGGCCATGGGCTTTGAAAGATTTAGCAGTGCTGCCAGAACCGTTGCTTGACTGGAACTGTGGAGAATGCTTAAAAAGGGTCAGAAGAAATGGGGAGGGTCGCAGTCTCCCTGTGCACTATTCTATGCTCTGGCAACGTAAGCCGTAGTCGATACTAAATCATTTTGTATTGTCAAAGGTAAATGCGACACAACCGGCCTGCGCGCCAGCAAGTGCTGCACCTGAAGGTCAGTGATATCGACAGCCAACGCATGATCCTGCACGTCGAGCAGGGCAAAGGGGATAAAGACCGCAACGCGATGCTGTCGCCGGCGTTGCACGGTAGCCAACACGTCGACAAGCGCGGAGCCCGAATCCCGCGGTTTCCTTCCCTGAGCGTTATAAGACGCCTGCCCGTTAACCAATGCGCACGGCAGCAAGAGGAAGAAGAGTTTGGGCAGGTGTCTTATAACCCTTAACAGGGGCGGATATTGAAATTCTCAACAGTTAATGTGTTTGGGAAAGTCAGCAGTGATACGCATTGCTGCCTTCCTTGGTGGCTAACGTCGTTGGGGAGATTGCCTCCGCCTTTAAAATCTTGCTGTTATACCGACCGGCACAATCAGTGATACAAGTTACCGTTGATACCTCACTTCTTTGCGGCTGACGACGCGATACTCTTCCCTCGAAACTTGCACTCTCCCTGTTATTGTAGGAACAGCCATTATCTCAATCGTGTCATTTAGGCACCAATCTTACTTGCTTGGTCGAAACGCCATCACCCGCGCATCGCCTTTCGCGCTGTCCGTTATTGACCCCTTGCATGAATTCCTATCGTTGAATTTCGGGTAACGAAAAGACGTGGTTTATGCCCCAATTGACCTGATTGTTGACCGCAACATGGATAGCCTAACAACAGTCATTGGAGACAGGAGTACCTGGCTGCCTATGTCCAGAAATCTAGGGGTTACCCTATATTTGTATCTTTTATAAGAAAGAAGAATAAATATAACAGGAGAGACTATGATGTTAAGTATCATCACCAAAACAATAAGCCCTCGACACAAGCTGGCCGCAGCCGTTGCATCTGCAACTATCCTGATGGCATCTCCGGTAACCCTGCACGCTGAAAACTCCCTTGCACTTGAGGAAGTCGTGGTGACTGCGCGTAAGCGTGCAGAAAGCCTGATGGATGCCCCTGTTGCGGTGACTGCCGTGTCTGGTGAAGCCATGGAAAACCAGGGTGTTACCAGTATGGAGCAGCTGTCCGCCAAGGTGCCAGGCCTACAAATAGGGCGTGCCGCAAAGACCAGCAATGTGAGTATCCGTGGTGTTGGTTCGGGTATTAACCAGGGCTTTGAACAATCGGTGGGTATGTATGTCGATGGTATTTATCAGTCCCGTAGCCGTCAGTTCACGCAGTCCATGGTTGACCTTCAGCAGGTAGAAGTCCTGCGTGGTCCACAGGGTGTGCTGTTCGGTAAAAATACCGTGGCCGGTGCCATTAAAGTCGAAACCGCCAATCCGCAAGCGGGCGAAGAATTTAACGGTTCTGTCACCGCTGCCTGGGAGCCGGAGCAGGATACCCAGCGCTATACCGCCGTAATGTCCGGCTCTTTGAGTGACACCCTGGGTGCACGTGTAGTGCTGCGTGACTCATCATCCGATGGTTATGTGAAAAACAAATACCTCGACCGGGACGAGCAGCAAAAAGACGACCAGCTGGCCCGCCTAGCCCTGGCCTGGGAGCCAACCGATCAGCTCTCGGTAGTCGGTAAAGTCTCCTATCTTAAGATGGATGCTGACGGCAAGGAGGCAACCATTAATGCTGTGGATAGCCGCTTGCCGACTCCCAGTACGCTCGCTATGTCAGCAGCGCTAGCGCCTGGTTTTAAGCCTTCGACTGGTGGCAGTGCCTATGAACACTATATTGGCAACAAAGACTGGACCAGCGGTGATTTTGAGGAAACTGAATCCACATCGGCGTCCTTGAAAGTAGAGTGGGATCTGGCTGGCTATACCCTGACGTCCTTGACCGGCTATTCAGATTTTGAATTTACACAGTTTCACGATATCGACTTATTGCCCATCAATTTTATTAATAGCCGCGATGAGGAGGAGCTGGAAATGGTGAGCCAGGAGCTCCGCATAGCGACGGATTGGGATGGCGCCGTCAATATGATCGGTGGTGTCTACTATGAAAAGCAGGACCTGCTTTTGAAAGCTGCTGCCCATTTCGACGGCACCTTTGGTGTGCTACCGGGATCGATTTTACCCGGCGGTATTGAGGAAGTTGGTCAGCAAACTGATTTTAATCAGGAGACCGAGACGCTGGCCTTCTTTGGGGAAATGAGTATTGATTTGAGCGAAGCGCTGACCCTGGAGCTGGGGCTGCGTTACTCCGAAGATGAGAAGGACGCTAGCAAGCGCGTACAGGTCGGTACCGGCGCACCGGATGCGTTGGCTATTCTTGTTACGCCTGAAGATACGGCGGGCTCGGCAGATTTAGCCGCTTATCTTGCCAATGCCGCGGCGGCTGGCGGTGCCGATGGCGCCAATGCTGCTGCTACCTTTGCCGGCTTGTTGAATCGCTATGCTGCTGATACCAGCAGTGATCGCACCGAGTACCACTTCGACCCATCGGCCAAGTTGCGCTGGGAGTACAGTGAAGCCGGCATGGTGTTTATTTCCTACTCTGAAGGCTACAAGTCCGGTGGTTTTAACGTTAGCCCCGATACTGCTAACCCTGACGGTAGTCCCCGAGCTGGCGACGAGTTTGAGGATGAGTCCGTTAAGGCTTGGGAGTTGGGTATTAAACAGGAGCTGTTTGATGGTCGCGCCCGTGTCAGTGCCATTGCCTATCAAACCCAACTGGAAGACCTTCAGGTCACTTCCTGGAGTGGGGCCAGCTATGTGGTGGGGAACGCGGCTGAACTGACGGTTCAGGGCATTGAGCTGGAGGGGCAGTATTTGTTGCTAGAGAACCTCGAGCTTGGCGGCAGTGTCAGCTACCTGGACCATGAGTTCGATTCCTACACAGGTGCCGGCTGTTCCGTCATTGAGACCGGCTTGGGTAATTGCCCTACGGGTCAAAAAGATCTGTCTGGCGAGCGCGGTGCGTTTGCGCCGGAATACAGCGCCTCAGTTTATGTCGATTACACCTACAGTTTCGACCAGTTTGAGCTGAATGCTCATATTGATTTTAACTACAAGGACGAGATGTTCCTCGACGGCGACCTAGACCCCAATGCTTTGCAGGACAGCTATGTCAAGGTTGATGCGCGTCTCGGTTTGTCTACCCTGGATGGCAAGTGGGATTTTCTGCTCTACGGTCGTAACCTGACCGATGAGACGACTTACACGGCGTCTATTGATGCGCCTTTAAGTCCAGGTGTTTATGCCGGTTGGATTGAGGAGCCGCGTATTGTGGGTGTGCAGGGACGTTATAACTTCTGATATGACCTGGTCTTTTCAATAACCTGATGCCGGCTGCTAAGGCTGACGGCTGACGGCTGGAAGGCAGTGCGGGCTGAAAGGCCTGTTCTGCTTTCAGGTTTCAAGTCCGAGGTGGCATTCGCGAGGAGCGACCCGGTAATTAACTGGAGGAATTCTCTTGGCTATTAAAGTTCAAGGTCATGTTATTAATGGCGAGCATAAGGCGCAGCAATCGAGCGCCTATATTGATGTTATCAATCCTGCCAATGGCGAAATCGTAGCGCAAACCACTGCCGGTACAGCAGAAGAGGTTGACAAAGCCGTGGCAGCCGCCAAGGCCGCCTTTCCGGGGTGGCGTTCAACCCCTGCCAGTGAACGGGCTGCGTTGATTGCCCGTATAGCCCTGGTGTTGGGGGCCAATCTGGAGGAGCTTATAGAACTGGAGTGTAGCTGTACCGGTATTTTGGCGTCTCGCATGGCCTCATTTGATGTGCCGGCATTGATGCAAATCATACAAACCTTTGCGGAAAATCTCGAAGATTATCCGTTTGTGGAATACCCGCCAGTTCGTACCCTGCCAGAAGCTCATGACGTTAAGGTTTTTAAAGAGCCCCTGGGCGTTTGTGGCCTGATTTCTCCCTGGAATGCGCCACTGTTTGTGACCTTTGTCAAAATGATACCGGCCCTTGCCGCGGGCAATACGGTCGTGATTAAACCGTCTGAAAGCTCTTCTGTAGCAATAGTGCGGGTAGCTGAGTTGCTGCAAAGTATCCTGCCGCCGGGTGTTGTCAACGTCGTAACCGGTTATGGCCACGAGGCTGGTGCCGCGCTGGTGGCGCACCCGGATGTGGCGAAAATATCCTTTACGGGCTCCACTAACACAGGTCGCATGATTCAAAGAACGGCCGCCGATACCATGAAGCGTGTGACCCTGGAATTGGGTGGGAAGGGCGCGGGTATTGCGTTGCCGGATGCGCCAATTGAATTAACGGCGCGCGGTGCAACGTTTGCGTTTTTGTTCCATGCCGGACAGGTGTGTATCTCCGGTACGCGCCTGTTTATTCATGAATCCATTCATGATCAGGTAGTTGCGCGTATGGTGCATTTGGCTGAAGCTCTCAAGCCTGGTGGTCAATTTGATCCGCAAACGACCCTCGCGCCTATGGCTTTCAAGGCGCATTATGATCGAGTGATGGGCTATATCGACTCGGCAAAAGAGCAGGGCGCCACGCTGGTTTGCGGTGGCGAGCCAATGGTGGTTCCTGGTGCGCCTGAATCTCTGTTTATTCAACCCACGATTTTCACCGATGTCACCGACGATATGCGCATCTATCGAGAAGAGATCTTTGGGCCGGTCCTGTCGGTCATCAAATACAGCGATGTGGATGATGCCATACGCATGGCCAACGATAGTTGCTATGGTTTGTCGGCGGGGGTTTGGAGCGGCGACCCCATCGCTGCGCAGTCAATCGCTCGGCAGTTGGAGGCGGGTACCGTCTGGGTCAACGAATGGCATGCGCTTACCGGGGATGTGTCATTTGGTGGCATGAAGCAGAGCGGCTACGGCCGGGAAATCAATATGGCATCAATTGAGTCCTACTTGGAAAGTAAAACCTATTTGACCAGTTTTGAGACCGATCCTGCGGCCAAAGCCCTGCAGGGGCTGTTGCACCAAGCGGTCTAAACAGCACGTCAACAGAGATAGAGAAAATTCAGAAAGGAAATTAACATGTCAGATTCAGGTGCTTTTCAATATTGGCAGCGTTCGATAATTCACGCTGGTCCAGGTACGGTGATTCGCCTGCCCAATCTTTTCGCCGGTTTGGGTGGCAGACGAGTGGCGCTGATCAGTGACAAGGGGCTGAAAGATGTTGGCCTGGTGGATAAGGTTGCCGAGCTGTTTACTGGAGATGAAGTTCCGGGAGCGCCAAAACTGGTAGCCACTTTCACCGATATCGCCCCGGATGCAGAGTCGAGCTGTATTAATCGGGCGCTTGCCGTGGTGCGTGAAAGCGCGGCCGACTGCCTGTTGGCGGTGGGTGGCGGCAGTGTGCTCGACAGTGTAAAAATGATCAAGCTGGCGATGTACAAGCAGGTGGGTGATATTCAGGAATTGATAAAGTCACCGGTACTTTCAATGAAGTGGCCGGAGGTGCAGCATATGGGGGTTCCTCATATTGCGGTACCCACCACGGCTGGTACAGGGGCGGAAATCACCAATGGCGCCGTAATCTACAATCAGGCTCTGGGTATCAAACACCTTATCCTTTCTGAGTTTTTAGAAGCGGATATCGCAGTATTGGATGCGCACATGACCACTGGGCTGCCACCCATGTTGACTGCGGCGACCGGTATGGATGCACTGACTCACGCCGTGGAGACCATTGCCCATGTAAGGGTCAATGACTTTGCCTTGGCTCACGCTGTTACTAGTGCCAAGGTCATTCTGGAGAATCTGCCCAAGGCGGTTGCTAGCGGTCGGGACCTGCTGGCACGTCAGCATATGCTCAATGCCAGTGCGATGGCGTGTAACTCTGTGGTAGCTGATTTTGGTGCCTCTCCCGTACACAATTTTTCCCACGCTTTTGGTGCGTTATTCCATATACATCACGGTGAGGCCAACGGGGTATTACTGCCTACAGTGATGGAAGCTATGCCTGAATTCTACGCGCCGGTTGCCGATAGATTAAAGGATGTGTTTGCTGTTGATGGCACTGATGCCGAAGCCGTGGTCTTGGCTGCCGCGACGAAAATCCGCGAACTGCTGGATCGAATTGGCCATCCGCAGGACTTCAAACGACATACGATTGCGGAATCGTCACTGTTGAGTATTGTTCATGCCGTGTCACATGATCCGCTGGCGGCGCTCTATCCTGTGGCCGTTGATCATATCGAGGTTATTGCCCGCAAGGCGTGTGGCTGGTAATCCAGAGGCTGGCGACCATAGCTCCTGGTATTGAGGAGTGTTTGTGTCTAATCGCCCTCCAATTGATCGCGGTATTGCGTGGGCGAGACACCGGTCCAGCGACGAAAAGCACGAGCGAAGTTGCTGGTGTCGGTAAATCCCAGTAGAAAAGCGATTTCACTGAAGCTGACGTTTTTCTGTTCGATATATTGTTTGGCCAGGTTAGAGCGCAGGTTTTCCAGAATTTCCTGGTAGCTGGTGTTTTTCTGCTCCAGCTTGTTGTGTAACTTGCGTCGGCTGATATGCAGCAGTGAGGCGATGCGGTCTTTACTGCATTCCCCAGTAGGTAGCAGCTCAATAACCTTGGCTTCAACCTGGCGCACAATATCTTCGCGATCCAGTCGCGCCAAGTATTCGATAACGACTTCATCATTGCGTCTTGCCAGATCCGAGCTGCCCGAAGGTAGCTGGGCAAGCATATCTGCCTTCGCGAAGTAAATGGTATTTGTTGGTTCTGAAAAGGTCACCGGTGCACGAAAAAAACGTTCAAAGTCCTCGGCATGGGTTTTCGGTACAGGGCGCTCGAACTCTACCTTTAGCGGAGAAAAATCTGGTCGATAAATGCCGCGGCAGATGTGAACTATCGCCCCGAGCCAGCCATCCAGGCTTTCAATGCTTGCGTTCGGATTAACCAGCTCAATGACAAACCGAAAGTGCTCTTTATCCTCATGCAGGTAATGCGTTACGTTGTCGCTTATCAAGCGGGAGTAGTGAACCAGGCGCTGGCAGAAATCGTACAGGCTGCAGCTGGAGTAGAGCGAGAAACCCAGGGCATGAAAGTTCGCAGGTTGGAAATTACGTGCCACCACCAGCCCAAAACCTGGATTTCCAGTTGCGTTAACTGCCAATTTCATCAGGTGGAATATTTTATGGGCTTCGATCCGACTGCCGGGATCAGATGTCAACCGGTAGGGTATATCGGCCTCTTCGAATAACTGCGCGCTATTTTGTCCCTGCATTTCAAGGGCCATGGCGATGGCATGGGTCCAGCTTGCTATGGTTTGAGGTTCATTTTGACTGATTTTTTTCATGTAGAGTTAGTCTCAATTTGGTCAATACTTTACCGGGTTTTTATAACTCTTATTAGTCACTCTAACAATGTTGTTATTACTGCTCAAAAAGCTGACCTTGATTCTGTTACTTGTAGATCACGTTAAAACTGTGGGAAGCGGGACATATAGACGTTATTTTAGCACGATATGACCTGCGATCCAGTGTCTGGAGTAGATACTATAGATTACACAAAGACAACCAGCTATGACGAGTGTTCAGCAGATGAAAATTAACTTTAGTGATCAGTTTCAGGCACTGTCTGACCGGTATGGTGAATGCGAAGCGCTGGTCAATGTAGAGCGCAATCGCCGTTTTACCTTTTCCCAGTTGCACCGGATCTCCAATCAGATCGTTAACATGCTCCGTGACACGCTGGGTCTGCAAGAGGGGGACCGCTTTGTCAATATTCTTGAAAATGACAATATGGCACTGCTGCATGCTCCCACCATCCTCAAGGGAGATGTTACTGGCGCCTTTACCAATTTTCGTGATTCCCTCGAAGAGCATACCTGGCAAGTAGACTATGCCAAACCCAAAGTAGTCTTTATAGAAAATGAGCTGATTGACACCTACTACCCTATGTTGCGAGAAAGGCAGATCACCGTGATTTGCATGGATCCCATCGATCAGCCAAAAGAAGGACTGTTTTATTTTTGGGAGCTTATTGAGGCCGCTTCATCGGAAAACCCCAATATTGAAATCGACGATCGCGAGCATCCGCTATTAATTCGGTTTACCGGAGGAACCACCGGCAAGGGAAAGCCGGCTCTGTATTGTGCCGATAATTGGTTTGGTTTGCGCGATGGTATCTATGCGCTGGATGAGAGTGATTGGAACACCGAATCACGTATGCTGCATTTGGCACCTATCAGTCATGGCAGCGGTATGTTTGTAGTGCCTGCGTTTTTTGCCGGAGGCTGCAATGTTACTCTGAACGAGCCGGATCTTGCCCAGTACTGCAAGGTCATTGAGCGCGAGCGAGTGACCCATGCGATGATGGTTCCCACACTGCTTTACCGCTTACTGGAGTTGCCAGAGGCACTGAATTCAGACTTTTCCTTCCTGCAAAATATGTTCTATGGCGCCGCCCCCATCAGTCCATCCAAACTGAAACACCTGCAGGAGCAGTTTGGCAATATTTTTATTCAGGTGTACGGCTCTACGGAACATTTTTGTCTGGCTCTGTCGCTGAGTAAAACCGATCACTGTGTCGATGCACAAACGGAAGGTCGGTTGGCATCCGCAGGCCGTATCACCGCTGGTGTCGAAGTTGTAGTAATGGATGATGACGGCAAGCCTGTGCCTAGAGGTCAACTGGGCGAATTCTGGTTACGCTCTCGCGGTACCTGTCTCGGGTATCTGGATAACCCGGAGAAAACGGCCGAGGAGTTCTGCAACGGCTATTGGAAGTCCGGTGATCTGGGTTATATCGATGAGCAGGGCTTTGCCTTTATCGTCGATCGCAAGAAAGACATGATAATTTCCGGTGGTTTTAATATTTACGCTACCGAGGTAGAAGCAGTAATCAATTCTCACGAGTCGGTATTGATGTCGGCCGTCGTCGGAATTCCCCATGAGGATTGGGGAGAGGCGGTTCACGCCGAAGTGATGCTGCGAGACGGTATGACACTGGATAAAGATCAGTTGATTGCGCTGGTTAAGGACACACTGGGCAGTTACAAGGCGCCCAAGACGGTTACGATCGTTGATCAATTGCCGGTGAGTGCTGTTGGCAAGGTTCTGCGCAAAGATGTACGTCAAAAATACTGGAAGAACGTCGAGCGTCAAGTAGGTTGAAAGTAGACAGTAAGTGGCTAATTTTTGGAGGATGTTAATACATGAGTGAAGCAGCATTGTTAATAGAAAGGCGCGGCCCAATTGCCTGGCTGACCATGAATCGGCCAGAGGCGATGAATGCCATTAACCTGGACATGATCAAGCTCTATGAAAAATACCTGCCTGAAATCGCCACGGATGACAGTGTGCGTGTGTTGGTGATTACAGGGACAGGGCGCGCATTTTGTGCGGGTATTGACTTGAAACAAGTGCTGGAGAGCAGCAATGTCCCTGCCGGTGAAAAAGATATTCTCGACCGTTTGTGCGGAAACGTGTTGGGAGTGCTGCGGGATTTCCCCAAGCCGGTGATTGCCTCACTCAACGGCATGACCCTGGCAGGAGGCCTGGAAACAGCTATGTGTGCCGATATCGTGGTGGCCGCCGAGTGCGCCAAAATTGGCGATGCCCACGCCAATTTCGGGGTTTATCCCGGCGCCGGTGGCGCGGCTGTGTTGCCGCGGTTGGTGCCGCTCAATGTTGCCAAGTATCTTTTATTGACCGGCCGCACGCTGACGGCCAACCAAATGAAAGACTACGGTTTTGTGAACGAAGTTGTTGCCGACGAGGCGCTGATCGATGAAACCCAGGCCCTGGCTGTGCATATTTCGGGCAACAGCCCACTGGCCATGCGCCGCATGAAGGAAGTGGCCAATAAGGCCAATGATGTCAGTCGCGATGCTGCCCTGCAACACGAGCAGGTTGTGTTTCGCCAACACCAACGTTCGTGGGATTTTCAGGAAGGTATTGCGGCCTTTGGCGAGAAGCGCAAGCCGCAGTTCCAGGGGCGCTGAGTCAGGTCTATCCATTGATATCTACTGAGAATAAATTATGAGCGACATTTATATTGCCGGTGTTGGTATGACCAAATTTGGCCGTCACCTCGAACGCAGCTATCACGATCTGACCGGCGAAGCGGTGGAACTGGCCCTAAGCGATGCCGGCGCCGATAAGCGCGATATCGCCCAGGCGTATTTTGGTTCCTGTGTGATTGGCTTTATGCAGGACCAGCACATGGTCCCCGGGCAGATCGCACTGCGTTCCATGGGATTTGAAGGTATTCCCATTTTTAACGTGGAGGGAGCCTGTGCCTCAGCCAGCTCGGCTATGTACCTGGCGGCGCAAGCAATCCGTGCAGGCGACTGCGACATCGCCATTGCAGTGGGCACCGAGAAAATGAACAGCCCGGACAAGGCCAAGATGTTTGCGGCCTTTGACTCCGCCTGGGATGTGTCCACTGCGGAGGCCAATCGGCAACAGTTGGTCAAAATGGGTGAGGGGATAATCCCGCCCGAGGGCTCTCAGTCTCCAAAACCCTACAGCATGTTTATGGATGTCTACGCGGGTTTCTGCCGTCAGCACATGAAAACCTTCGGCACTACGCAACGCCAAATTGCCGCTGTGTCCGCCAAAAACCACACCCACTCAGTACACAACCCGCTGTCGCAATATCAGGTGGCCTACACCACTGATGAGGTGATGGCCGCAGCTCCTATTACCTATCCGTTGACGCTGCCCATGTGTGCGCCCATCTCCGATGGTTCGGCAGCTGCGGTGCTGTGTAACGCTGAAGGCCTTAAGCGCTTACAGGGTGATGCCAGCCGTAGCGTGCGCTTGTTGAGCAGCGTGGTACGCTCTGGTACCACACGGGATGCCAGTGATTACCGGAACCATGTTACCGCGCAGGCGGCCTCGCAGGCATACGAAAAGGCCGGGGTCAGTCCTGCCGATGTGGATTTGGCGGAAGTACACGATGCCACAGCCATGGGCGAGATTATTCAAGCCGAAAACTTGCAGCTGGTGCCCTTTGGCGAGGCCGGACCGGCGGCAGAGAATGGCGAATTCACCATCGGCGGTCGCGTGCCCATAAATACCTCCGGTGGCCTTGAATCCAAGGGCCATCCTATAGGCGCCACCGGGCTGGGGCAAGTCCATGAACTGGTGACCCAACTACGTGGTGAAGCCGGCGCTCGGCAAGTGGAAGGCGCCAAGGTAGCGATTCAGGAAAATGGTGGTGGTATCTTCGGTGTGGAAGAAGCAACCGCGGTGATTAGCATTCTGGCAAAGTAATTTCTTGGAGATAACGATGAATTTCACATTAAATGATGAACAAAAGATGGTGCTGGAAAGTCTGCGAAAATTTCTGGATGCTGAAATCGAACCCGCCTTTCGTTCCCATGGCGAGGGATTTATTCCCCGTGAAAAAATGCAGCGCTGGACGCAACAGCTATCGGAATACGGTCTGATCAAAGCGCCTCATGCCGAAGAGTGGGGCGGGTTCGGTATGGACTGGTTGACGCACCTGCTGGTGTTCGAGGAGGTGGCTTATACATCGCTTGATATCGCCATTCCCGGCTTTATCAACTGTGTTGGTGCCGAGCTCCTGAGCCAGTTGGGCTCCGAGGAGCTCAAACGCAGGTATCTGCCAGATCTCATTTCCGGCGATAAGTTTATTTCGATGGGTATTTCCGAGCCCGACGTGGGCTCTGATGTGGCCGCGGTGAAAACCCGGGCGGTGCGCGATGGTGATCACTGGATAATTAATGGTGAAAAGACCTGGATTACCAACGGTGAATATTCGGATATATTCATCTGTACCTGCAAAACGGGTGACGGCGAAATCAGCCATATCCTCATCGATCGCGAAGAACATGGCTACGACGTGATGGGTATAGAGAAAATGGCGCTCAACGGCCAGTCCACGGCACAGGTGTTTCTATCCGATGTGCGAGTACCGGTCAACAATACCCTGGGTGAGCTTGGTGCAGGCTTGAAAAACACACTCAAGCTTTTTGAGTACGCCCGCTGTCATATGGCCATGTGGGGAGTTGGTGTTGCCCGTCGCGCCATGGATGAATCCATTAAGTACTCCCAAGAACGTTCACAGCACGGCAAGCAGATCGCCGCTCACCAACTGATTGCCGACAAGATTGCCACTATGGCTACGAAAATCGATGCCGCGCGTCTGCTGACCCACCGGGCGATGGATATGGTGCAAGCCGGAGCGCGTGCCGATAAAGAGTGCTCTATGGCAAAGTGGTACGGTACTGAAATAGCCGTTACCGCGACCCGAGATGCTGTGGAGATCCATGGGGGTAATGGCGTCACTAAGGAGTTTGTGGTTGAGCGCTTGGCGCGCGAAGCGATTATTAGTCCCATTCCTGATGGAACCACTGAAATTCAGAAGCTCTTGATTGCACGCTGTCTGACCGGAGTTCAGGCATTTCGATAATCATCTGAACAATAGAGTTAATTGAAACAAAACACATATGAGAGAGCACGATGGATCTACAAGACAAAGTAGTTGTCATTACCGGAGGAGCTTCAGGTTTGGGGCAAGCGACTGCTAACTATATGGTACGGGAGAAAGGTGCCAGAGTGGCTTTATTTGATCTAAATGAAGAAACTGGTGCGGCTACTGTGGCGGAACTGGGCGACGATAATGCTATTTTCTGCCAGACCGATGTAACCTCTGAAGAAAGTATCGACGCGGCTGTTGCTGCTGTGATCGACAGGTTCGGCGCCATTCACGCAGATATTAACGCCGCCGGTATTCCGCTGCCTTGTAAAATACTCGATAAAGAGGGGAAGGCCAGCAGCCTGAAGAAGTACGCCACGGTCATCGATGTCAATCTGTGTGGTGTATTTAATGTGATGGCCAAGTGCGCGGAACAAATCGCAAGAAACGAACCTGATGCCAATGGCGAGCGTGGTGCAATTGTTAATATTTCTTCGGGGGCTGCGTATGAAGGACAGATAGGTCAAAGCGCCTATAGCGGCTCTAAAGCAGGTGTCAATGGCATGAATATGCCTGCCGCCCGAGAGCTTGCTAAATACGGCATCAGGGTCAATTCCATTGCTCCGGGCTTGTTTGGCACCCCGATGGTTCAGTCTCTGGACAAGAATGTCCAGCAGTCGTTGATCAATATGTGTGAAGCGCCAAAGCGTATGGGGGAGATGGACGAGTTTGCCCATACCTGTGCTTTCCTGATTGAAAATGGCTATATGAACGGTCGTGTGATTCGCTTGGATGCCGCAACGGTCATGCAGGCCAAATAGTCCAGATTTTTTCTTTGAATAATGAATCACAATATTTATCGTGTCAGTAAATGGTAGAAAGGAGATGGTAGTGGGGCCCTTGCAAGGTATTAAGGTCATTGAAATCGCCGGCCTTGGGCCGGCACCTGTGTGCGGTATGTTACTGGCAGATATGGGCGCCGAGGTTATTCTCGTTCAGCGTAAAAGCAGAGGTACCGCCAATATCACTGATGCCGTTACCAACAGTAAATACGCCATTCCCAATAGGGGTAAAAAATCTATTGCTCTTGACCTAAAAGACACCTCAGCCGTAGAGGTTGTACTGGATTTGGTCGCCGATGCTGACGCCCTAATTGAGGGTTTTCGGCCAGGTGTGATGGAGCGTTTGGGCCTGGGGCCCGATGTCTGTATGGAGAAGAACCCGCGGCTGCTCTATGGCCGTATGACCGGTTGGGGGCAGCATGGCCCATTGGCTCAGGCTGCGGGTCACGACATTAACTATATCGCCCTTAGCGGTGCATTGTACTACTCAAGTCACCGGGGTGAAGCGCCCTTCGCGCCGCCGTCTTTGGTAGGCGATGTAGGCGGTGGCTCGATGGTGCTGGTTATGGGGCTATTGGCAGGCATCCTCAACGCCAAGGCTACTGGTAAGGGTCAGGTGATAGACGCGGCTATTAGCGACGGCAGTGCGCTGATGACATCGTTGCTTTATTCGTTTCACCAGGCCGGTTTGTGGAGCAACGAGCGCGGCGATAATATCATCGACAGTGCCTCGCCCTGGTACGATACCTATGAGTGTGCCGACGGCCACTACATAACGGTGGGTGCTTTGGAACCACAGTTTTATAGTCTGTTTCTGGAAAAATGTGGCCTCAGTGATAACCCTGTTTTTGCCCGCCAGTTTAACAAGGCGGATTGGCCGCAAGCAAAGAACACAATTGTTGCTCTGTTCAAATCCAGAACTCGAGCCGAGTGGTGCGAGTTAATGGAAGGCACGGATGTTTGTTTTGCACCAGTATTGGATTTTGAAGAGGCTGCGGCGCATCCTCATAATCGTGAAAGGGAAACCTTTGTTGAATTGGATGGTATTGTGCAGCCGGCGCCGGCACCAAAGTTCAGTGCTACCCCCCTGAACATAGCATCTGCGCCACCACAGGAAGGCGAGCACACAGAGACGATATTGAAGTCGGTTGGCTACCAGGATGATTATATCGATTTGCTCAAAAGTCGAGCGGTTATTTAGCGATTCAAACAGCCTGAAAGGGTATGAATAGTTGCCCTGTTCGGATGCTTATTAGTAAGAGATTTTGATAAGAGGTTGACGATGAAACGATTTTCGTCGCGCTGTCACTGCTGCTAGCAGCCAACGGCAATGCCGCCGAGCGCTCCAATATCCTGCTTGGAACAAACGCTTCGGTCCTCGGAGCGTGATACACTCCTATGCGATGGCCGAGTGGACGCACGAGTCCACTACTGACCCCGAGGCTCGCTTATTCCGCAAAGGTAAAGGAAAAGAGGCCAAGCTGTGCTTCATGGGGCATCTACTCACCGAGAACCGTAATGGCCTGATTGTTGATGCAGAAGCCTGCCTGGCCGGAACATCCAAAGAATGGGATTCGAGCATCAGTTTGCTGGCAAATCAGAGCGCTCGACCAGGGCAAACAGTGAGTGCAGATAAAGGATATAACACCAACGAATTTGTAGAAGGTTGTCGCGAATTAAAGGTGACGCCACATGTTGCGGCGACGATTTTTTGCCGCTATGTCAATCTATATCTTCAACTAAATTCTTCGTTTATCTTCAGCCTGAAACTCTAATCTCCAGTATTTATATCGAAAGTGTAATAACTGCAAAATACGCTCGACTACGATCCGCGTGGCGAAGGGGCTTAGAACTGATGTTGTTCTCGCAGGAGCGCTCAGTGTCAGGATTACTTACAGTCTAGTCCCATAAGGCTAATAATATTGTCGTAATAATTCTGTAAGTCCTTGTAGAACTGTGAGTTTTTGATCAACAGTATGTTTCTTGCTTGCAAAACGCTCTTGGGCCACATGCTTGGGTGATGTACACCCGACGGTCAATGCTGGAAGGAGAGAAGGATGAAGCGACTATTCCCTGCCTTATTAACACTGGCACTTGTTTCATTTTTTGGCAGCGCCGCAGCCTCTAAGATAGAGCCGGGCTTCGACCTTCTAAAAACCAAAAAGGGCGAATTGACGCTCAAATCATTGAAGGGAAAAGCGATCTCTCCATTGAACATGAAACTCAAAAGCAATCCGATCAAGAAAAAGAAGACCGGGAAGAAGTTTGGTAAAACCGACAAAGTGCTGCAACGCAAGAAACTTCATCCCAGAAAGGCGGACACAATTGATGTTGAATTGGTCCATCTTTCACTAAAAAGCGCCGCGCCAGTGAAAATCAAGAAAAAGAACAAGACCAAAAAGTACGACGCTTTTGTCACTCTGAACAAAAAGGAAAATTCCAAAGGTCAGCTCAAGATCAAATCCCATGACGATAAAAAGGGCGGCGGTGACTTCCTGTTGACACTCAATAATTTGTTTTTGAAAATTGATTTTGTCCCCATTCTCGGTGGCCAGGGAGGTGCGATTACCGAATTGATCGATGTGGGTCCTCTTCGCTCCAGCGGTGGCACCTGGTCCCATGGGGCCGATAGCTCTTACCCCACGATACCTAACTTTCCTGCGGGAAATTTCTTTATCCGTGATTTCGGGCTGGGGAATGATGCCGATCCTTTCTTTCTGCAGTCGATTGTAGCGGCAAGAGTCCCACTGCCTGCCACGTTGCTGCTAATTGGCAGTGGTCTGTTATTTATTGGGTTTGCCAGAACACGTGGCCCCATGACCTGACGGGCAGTCGTCTTCAGGTCGTACACACTATGCTGTCGATTAAAGATCGGTTGCCCCTAATCGCCGGCCTCTTGCTCCCTATCGGGGGTACTGGGGATTTTACCTCCAAATGTAACACTTCCCTCTGAGTCCCCCATGATTACTGGCTTGTAGCGGAGGTGTGTTTTGCACTTACGGGTAAATACCCATCAATGGAGCACATCAGTTCCACCAGGTCCGGTAACTTCTCACTCAATTCGAAGTTGTAGGTGCCTTTCAGATTGATGTTGTACCAAGCCACTGGAGAGGCTTGTTTTACAACCTGTACCCTATTGGGGTCCTAGGGATTTTGCCTCCAAATATTGCAAAAACCGCCGGAGGCCCCGCCATCCGTGGGCTGCAGGGGGCTATTAGTTTCTAATGCGCTGAGAAATTCGGTATCTTCTTCGACCTTTAGGTCAAAGAATGAGCAGAAACAAGCGGCTATCAATCCTCACTGCTGCCGAGGTCGAGGATCTATATGGCGTCCCATCCTTCAATGAGTCATACCAGCGATTCTACTTTATGCTGAATGACAAAGAACTAGCGGAGATATCGAGAATAAGGCAACGCAAATATCGTTGTGTGGCGATTGCTTTGCTGGGCTACTTCAAATGCAAACCGGTCCTGCTTAACCCAAGGTACAAATCAATGCAGGACGACTTGGTATTCATAGCCCGATTTCACTATAGGGACCTTACCTTCAGGCGTTTTAGCCTGAAACCTGACCAAAAATCCCGTATCTATGCGCGTGTTCTATCGATCGTCGGCGTCAGCAACTGGAACGATAAAAGACATCAGCCACAGCTTGTCGAGCACTTGTGTACCTGTGCTGAAAGCTGGGTGGAGCCCCGAGCAGTCTTTGACGCTGCAATCGAATATTTGGCTCGCCAGAAAATCGCAATTCCCGCCTATAGTACGCTGCAGAAGATCGTCAGTCAGGTTATTGGCCAGCACCAGAAACGATTGCATGACCAGATCGACGCCGCTTGCAGCCAAGGTCTATCAACTATGTTGCTCACACTGGTTTCCGGTGAAGGCCAGTTTACATTCCAGCAACTACGCCAGAGCGCCCGCAATTTTACCGGCACCGAGTTGCAAAAAGAAATAGCCGTGTATCACCATATTCAGCCGTGGATGACGGATGTGACGACTGTACTCGAGTCACTTTCTCTCTCTCAGAAAAACCAGCAACACTATGCCGAACGGGTTGACTACTACGGAGCCAAACTTAAACGTCAATCGCTTGCTAACCAGCGCCTGTACTTGCTGTGCTATCTGCAGTCGCGGCACCAGCAGGGCCTGGAACGTATTGCGGAAGGGTTCATACATCACCTCCGGCAAGTGAAACAACGTGCGCATCAAATGGCCCAAGAACGGGTCTATCGGGATTGGCAAAAGGCAGCTCGCAATGTGAGCAAAGCTACTGATATCTTACACCTGTTCGTTGATGACAGCATCGATCCTGATACGTCGTTTCAAGCTGTACAGCAACGGGCGTTCCAGTTTCTCAATGTCAGCGACCTGAACTCAGTCTGCCGATACCTGAGTAATCAGAAACAGTCGGCGGAGGAGGCATTTTGGCAGCACCTGGATACGGAGTCCACATTGCGAGCCGGACTGTTGCGTTCGCTCTTTTGCTGTCTGCGTTTTGACGGTACCGACAAAACGCGGCGGTTAGCCGGGGCCCTGGCCCAAGCTCGGTTGGATTTGGTCGCCGGTAATAGGCTCGGCGATGTCAGCATTGATCAGCGTTTACTACCGAAAGCCACACGGCCATTGCTGTCGAAACCCGATGGCAGTATAGACAAATCCAAGTATGAATGGTTTTTGTATCTGCAGATACCCAACCGCTTAAACGGCCAGTTGACGCTGCCGGAAGTCATTCGATATCGGGCGTTAGAGGATGATCTCGTGAAGCCAGAGATCTGGAAAAACCAGAAGGGGTCCTTGGTGGAGGGCACTCAGCAACCCAATATCAGCGAGGATCCGAAACGTCTGATTCCACGCATGGCGGATGAGCTGACCCTTCGGTTGCACGAAGTCAGCCACTATTTGGAGCGTTCAGATACCAGGGACGTAATTTTGCGACCGAAAGACGGCAAACATCACTGGCGGCTGCCTACAGCCAGCAAGAAGCACCTAGTGAATAACCCGTTCTTCCAGCAAATGAAAGCGGTCAGCATCGCCGATGTATTGCGCGTAGTGGATCGGGATACCGGGTTCATTGACGACTTCCAACATGTGCTGGGCTTGAGCTCGAAAAGCCGTCAGTACGAAGTGGATCTGCTGGCGATACTGATTGCCAATGCCACTAATCAGGGCATCTATGGCATCGCGCAGATTTCTGACTGCACCTATGAACAACTCAGCACTATCCAAGCGAACTACCTTCGGTTGGAAACCCTGAATGCGTCCAATGACCGCATCAACAACGCCACTACACGACTGAGTATCTTCAAGCACTACAACATTCAGGAAGATATTCTGCACGCCAGTGCCGATGGTCAGAAGTTCGAAGCCAAACGCGAGACATTCCGCACGCGGTACTCCTCAAAATACTTCGGGACCAGCAAAGGCGTGTCCGCGGTCAGTCTGAATGCCAATCATATGGCCATCAATGCCCGGGTAATCGGGGCCAATGAGCATGAATCCCATTACATCTTTGACCTGTTGATGAACAACAGTACTGAGATAGTCCCCGACATGCTCTCAACTGACACTCATGGAGTAAACCATGTGAACTTTGCCCTGCTCGACCTGTTCGGATATCGGTTCGCACCTCGATATGCCCAGGTCGGCAGGGTCATCAATGAACTATTCAACATCACCGAAGACAAGAACCAGCAAGTGCATATATCGTTGCGCAAGCCGATCAACACGCAGCGTATCATGGCTCACTGGGACACCATCCAGCGGATTGCCGTCTCTTTGGCTCAGCGCAAGACCAGTCAGGCCAGGTTAGTGCGTAAACTATCCGGTTACAAGCACAATCACCCATTACTGGAGGCATTGACCGAATATAACCGGCTGCTGAAAGCCCAATATCTGCTGAACTACATTGACGACGCCAGCCTTAGAAATCACGTTCAGCGAGCGTTGAACCGGGGTGAAGCCTATCACCAGCTGAGACGGGCGATTAGCCACGTCAATGGCGACCGATTCCGGGGTAATAGCGATGAGGAGATCCAGATCTGGAACGAAAGTGCCAGACTGGTGGCAAATGCCATCATCTACTTCAACTCAAAAGTGCTCAGTAATCTGCTGGACAGCTTTGAGGATCAAGGCAATGCAATGTCTCTGGAAACAGTAAAGCGGGCCTCACCTGTAGCCTGGGAGAATATCAACCTCCGGGGTAGATACACATTCGCACCGACAGGTGAATTGCCAAAACTTGAGGATTTAATGGAATCGATTGATGGCTACCGGCCGACAATCGATAAGTAATGGGCCTCCAGAAACCACAGCTGGCGCGGCCTGCAGCGGTTTTTGCAATATTTGGAGGCAAAATCCCTAGGACCCCTGTGAGCTGAACTGCTCGGGAGTACAGTGGGAGACGTAGGCACATCTTCTAACTAAATGCCCTGGGGGAGGGATAAGTACGGGTATCCGGGTAGGTCGATTTCGTTCCTCGCCCTCCCACTGTTCCAAAGGCAATCTTGCCTTTGGACAGTACAGGAGAACGAATATGTCGATGAGTGCAGGGCCAGAGAAACGACGTGATACGTTGAACGAGTATGGCTTATCCAGGTTATCCCTCCAGGCAGGTATCGCTATTCAAGAACAAGAGAATGTCAAAGCAATATCGAAAGCAAAACGCTTGATTGGTTTCCACCTGACCAAATACTTCGGCGGCTGCTCAATTATGGAGGGGTATGGATTTTGGTCGCATCAAGGCGACGAATTCGAACGCGAGTATGATGACCCGCAACAGGAAGCGCTTCTTTGGATCAATCTGATGATTATGCCCGATCAGCTTGATCAGGCTCGGGCCTGTATTAAGGAATGCGGGGAGCTACTGCGAGAAAGAGGCTTCGCGCCGGATCTAAAGCGTATTCATTGTGAACTGACAGTAACAGAAGCTCACCATATAACGGTGGGTATTGGGAGTGTGACCCATGGGTGACTGCTCCCCACCCAACGCTTCGCTAGGGTGAGGCTTCCCACTTCTCAGGCTGCAGCCGGTAACAAACCGGACTTACGCTCGCCTCCGTGGGCAGAGACGACAAGTCCTGCCGCCTGTAATTGGAAAATTCCCTGTTGCTTGATGTTGATCGCCGCATTGGTATCGCGGTCATGGACGGCGCCACAAGCACACGTCCAGGCTCGCACCGAGAGTGCGAGTGTGTCCCGCTTTTCACCACAACAGGAACAGGTCTTCGATGAAGCAAACCACTGGTCAATTTTGACCAAGTGCTTACCCGACTGCTCAGCCTTGTAGTGTTGATTTGCATTTAAAACTGACCCAGGATTTTCATCAAAATTTGACCCACCCTGTTCGCCTGATTATGGCGTAATTCTCGGTTTTCTTCCTGCCTGTATTTCCTTCTGATTCGTTGTCGAGTGTTTGTGTCGGTCACTGTCATTTCCGGTTTCTAGGATATGGCAGTGATGGGTAAGCCTGTCGAGCAAGGCCGTCGTCATCTTCTCGTCACCAAAGATGCTCGACCATTATCCGAAGCTGAGGTTGGTCGTAATGATGATGCTGGCGCGCTCGTAGAGTTTGCTGATCAGATGGAACAGCAACGCCCCGCCGGCTTGGCTGAACGACAGATAGCCAAGCTCGTCCAGGATCACCAGATCGGTGTGTATCAAGCGATTTGCCAGCCGCCCTTGTTGAGCCTGCTGTTTCTCCTGTTCCAGGACATTGACCAGCTCAATAGTGGATAAGAACCTCACCCGCTGACGATGATGCTGGATAGCCTGCACACCGATGGCCGTAGCGAGGTGAGTCTTGCCCGTGCCCGGCCCACCGACCAAGACGACATTCTGGGTATCCTCCAGGAACTGGCAGCGGTATAGTGACTTCACCAGCGCTTCATCGGCCATACTTTGCTGGAAGTCAAAGCCGGTCAGGTCACGGTAAGCCGGGAACTTCGCAACCTTCATCTGATACTGGGTGGAGCGCACATCGCGCTCAGACGCTTCCGCTTTAAGTAGCATATCCAGCACGGGTAGCGCACTCTGGTAAGCCGGTGAGGCTTGCTCAGAGAGCGTTGAGATCGCATCGGTCATGCCGTGCAGCTTCAGGGACTTCAGCGTGGCGACCATCGCATCAGTGTTTATGGGGTGTTCTCCTCAGCTTGTCATAGCGGGCCGTGTTGGCCAGCGGTTCTGTGACCAGTTTCAAGGCGGGGGGGGTTAATGGCTGGGGTCGCTGTGGTTGCCCCACAAGAGTTTGCATCTCGCTCAAATCCGGTAAAGACTAAGCCTTCGGCGCGATTGAGATCACGGTCTTGACCGGCTTAGAGTGCAATGCGTTGGGTTAATTATGGGCAATCCCATGATGTGTGTTTCTCTTGAGGCACCATTGGGTCACAGCACCTATCGTTGAGTGATTTTCAACCGCGATCCCGTTTTTGTCTGTCTAGCCCTGAGGTGTCGTAATGGTGACGGACAAAGGCGGGAACCAGACGCCGCGTGCAATAAATTGAAAATTCCCCTACATCCCCCCGGCGGCTATCGTCGAGGGCTTAGATTGTATGTATGAGTTGGTGTTAGAGGGGGGCGCCTGAAACCCTAAATTCGGCTAGAAGTACATAGGGGCGTACTGTATCGCTATCCTAGCGCAGCGATATAGCTGAATCACGGGTTGGTGCTGTTGGGCTAACTGAAATGACTAATAGGCTAAGCTAAGTGAGATGATTTTGGAGTAATGTGAAAAAATCAAAAATCATAATAGAGTTGTTTGGAAATATGAACATTCGGTTTCTGCCTTTAATGCTTCTTATAGTTTTGTGCTCTGACCATGAATTTGCACTTGCCGAAAACGGAGGTCAAGGGTATCGACTTGAGGAAGTAACTGTTACAGCTCAAAGACGTACGCAAGATGTTAGAGATGTGCCAATCGCTATTACTGTAGTTTCTGGCGATGAAATGAGAGATAAAGCTATATCAGACTTAACAGATATGGCTAAGTTATTGCCAAATGTGTCAATAAATACAGATTACAATGCAATGTATATGAGGGGTATAGGAACGGCTGAATCGAATGTAATTGGTGAGCAAGCGGTTGCCTACATTTTGGATGATGTTTATGTGCCAAGGCTAGATTTCTTGAAGCCTGGGTTTGTGGATCTAGCGAACATAGAAGTAATGAAAGGGCCGCAAGGAACTTTATATGGTAGGAATGCTACCGGTGGGGTTATAAAGATTGATCATGGTATGCCAACGAGGGAATGGGAGGGCTTTGTAAATCTGGCCTCTGGCGATAGAAACTTTAAAAACTATGAAGGTGCGATATCGGGTCCGTTAACGGATAAAATTTCCTTTCGTTTAGCTTTAAGGAGCGCCGGAGAAGATGGTTTTGTAGAAAACCTAGTTACTGGTGGAAAGTCAAGAAATAAAGATATTGAACAAGCAAGAATTTCTATTAGGGCAGATATTAGCGATAACTTTTCAATTGATGCAAGTTACTATCATCTTGATTATTACATTGGCGCATCCGGTGGGGATGAAATTCATAAGTATCCTTCCCAATTAAGAGCTCTTGGTGAGGTGTTGACGCCTGGATTTGAGTCTAATCTTGATAGGAGGAATTCAAATTCTTCTGAAAATGAATCAAGTGGTAGCGGCTATATTGCTCCGATAAAATTTACTTATGACAAGTGGGATCATACGTTCAGCTATGTTTATGGAATGGTTGGCTTGGATGATGCGATTCGAGCAGATACTGATGGTCAATCAGCAAATGCTGTCAGAATGTTCATTGATCAAGAGTTTGAGCAAATAAGTCATGAGTTGAGAGTTGTTTCGCCACCTGGGAGATTTCAATACGTAGCTGGGTTGTTCTATTTGGAAACAGACCTTGAGTCAGAGGTCGGTACCCCATTGTATGCTGATTGGATAAAGTATATAAATGTTGGTGGTCTCTCTCCTGATGGGCTTGGTCTCGGTGGGGTGTTAGATCTCGTTACAGGCTTGGTAACAAATGATGATGGTGAGTTGTCGAGGCTGGACGGATATTTCACTGTCGATGTTGAGTCGTTTGGCGTGTTTTCCCAAGTTGAATGGTCAATCACTGATTATCTAGTTATGACGTTAGGAGCTCGATATTCAGATGATAAGAAACATGGTACTGCTATTCTTACTGATGCGGGCCCGTATCCAATATGGGATGTGCTGATATTGGGAGGGTATACTGCGGACGAAACTCTTATATTTAGGGATTTTTCACCAAAAATATCTTTAAGCTGGGAGCCTCATGAGAATGTAACAATTTATTCAACATTTTCTCAGGGGTATCGAGCTGGTAGTTTTAATATTGGGGCATTTAGTAAAGATAAATATGTATTTGATGCCGAGTCCAGCGATACCCTTGAGGCGGGTGTTAAAACATCACTGCTCGATCAACGTTTAAGGTTGAATTTTGGGGCTTTTTATACTGAATATGATGGATATCAGCTGGCAACATTTACCGGATTAAACTATACCCAAAGTAATGCAAATGAAGTGCGAACAAATGGCGTTGAATTTGATATGACTTTACTTGCTGCTGAAGGTTTGATCCTTTCAATGAATGTAGGGTACAACGATGCTAAGTTTGTTGATTATAAAGATGCCCCATGCCGAACGGAGGCTCCCCTAGAGCCCGGGTATCAAGTTCAGGGGATAGTCGCTCTGCCTCCTAGCCCTGAATGTGATTTGTCTGGAAAAGAGCTACATAGGGCTCCAAGGTTGTCAGGTAGCTTCTCATTTAGTTATGAGTCCCAGATTTTGGATTGGCCCTTAAAGTTTGTGCTCGGTGGGGATGCTAATTTTAAAGGTGGGGAATATATGGACCCGGATTTGGATCCAGATGATTATCAAGAGGAATATTGGATATATAACGGTCGAATTGGGTTGAAAAGTCTTTCGGAAAGTTGGGGGCTAGAAGTTCAGGTTAAAAATATTAGTGATGAGCTGGTTAAAACCTATAGTGGAGATGTCACGCTTCAGCCTGGAGCTCATTGGGCGCTAACCAACCCGCCTCGAACTGTTCATGCTGCACTCAGACTTAATTTTTAATTACAATAAAAGGAGATTTTATGCCTAGGGAACATCTGATTAATTGAAGAGAACCGACATGACGGCTGCTAAATTCAATAATCAGGCGCTCATTTCTCTCTTTTCTGCGCTATTTAGCGCGCTTTTGAAGAGCCTTTATGCGCCTGGCGCACCTAGCCCCGATTTTCGG
>PAOL01000071.1 GCA_002708475.1 Oleispira sp.
TATTTTCTGAATTATAAATTCTCTTATCATAAACACCCAGTAATACATCCGAATCTTTGAGAACGTCAAACAAAGCTACATTAAGATTATTACTGTCTGACAGTTTCACAACATTAAGTAGAGGAGACTGCAGCGGAGTTAATGCTTTCTCAATTAACTCTTTTTGTTTTTGATCTGTAACCAAAACACCTATTTTTGAATTAGGAAATACTTCTTGGGTAAGCTTCAACTGACGTTCAAATGGTGGCTCTACATATATGGCACTCTGATTAGATATTCCTCGGTTTTGCTTCTCCGTTACTAAAATTGAAATTACACCTTTCGCTTTTTCTCTAAAAAGTGGATTAACCGAGTGGCTTCCTACACTCACAATATAACTTGAATTAGGAAAGGTTGATGGTCTGTCTTGAGTAACAATCGTTACAGTAAAGTCTTGAGACTGCTGTTCAAGTTTAGATTTTAAATTGAGCAATAACGGCGACATATTATTTGCCATCAAAACAATATCTTCAGCACACAGAAAAGCCGGTAACAGCAACCAAACTGTTACTAAAATTTTATATAATAATTTTTTGCAGCTTTTAAGATTCATTATATATTTCCGTTAAAACTCGACGGCAATCTGAGCATAAAAAACGTTAGCTGTTGAATATATTTGATTAGAATAATTCAATGGGTTATCAGGTTTTAGGTTATGCTGTAAATAATAAGAGGCTTTAAAATCTAAATCAGATATTGTGAAAGGTTTAATTAAATTCAATTGAAAACGTTCATATTCTAAATCAAAGTTACGTGAATCTTGATAAAAGTAACTTAGACTTGCAGACCAATCTTTACCGTCATATAACCAGCTAGCAACTACGCTATTCTCTGAGGTAAGGCGACGTTCAAATCTCTCAGCCCTCTCCAGATCTCTTCCTGTTAATAGGTTGCCGGTATAATTGGTATCCACATCAATATATGAATAGGTAACCCAAAGAGAATGATTAGGATTAAATCGAGTATTAATTTGTACTTCTGCACCATTTACATCAGCTTCATTATCATTGGTGATATTTTTAGCTTGTAAAGTAATAGGATCAGAGACAAGGTCACGCATTTCTTCATAAAACAGTTTCAAATCCATTTCGATATGGCTATTTAAAAATTTAGCACTAGAAAAATATCCAATCTCATAACTGCTAATTTTTTCTTGGGTTAAGCTTTCTTCATCCTCGTCAACATATTGGGATTGGAAAAATGCAGCTTTACTTTGATTGAGGTAATTTGCTCCACCGCCGTCAACAATTAAGTTTTTCACTGTATAAGTAAACTCAGGTTGTGACTCTAACAAATCAGGAGAACGCACTGCCTGAGAGAAAACAAAACGCATACTTTGACTAGGGGAAAACAACCAGTTCATTGCTATTCGTGGAGAGAAAGCTTGCTCATTAAATGTTTCTTTCTCATACATACCACCAACATTAAACAATAAGCTGTCCATTAACCGATATTCCGCATTAAGAAATAACCGCCATGTTTCATTATTCACCACACCGTTAAAGTAAGTCTGAGAATAAGCAGAATCTTGTCGATAGCTTATACCCGAAACTGTTCGAAATTCATCATTCCAACGTATGGTATCTTGCCACTCAATATCAATTCTCTGTTCACTTAAATCCGAGTCTGTTATGCCACAAGATATTTCATTCAATAAAGTAGAAGGGTCACTGACTTTGTTTAAGATATTTTGAGTACTAATTAAATCTGCATCTGTTACGTCATACCCTAGCTCATCGGCGATATAGTCTGTGGAGATCACACCAGCCCTCAAACCATTCGTAATAGCTTCAAGCTCCGCCTGACTAAAGTCAGAATCAGGGTCGTTATATAGAACTGGGATATAACCAACAGCATCTGCCCACTCAGGGTTTTCTTTATAAAGCTCACCCAAATCAGAATCTAATGTAAGTGTTGGAGCGCATACGTCTTTTCTTTGTTTACGCTCTTCTTTTTGCCAATAAAACTGCAAGTGCGACTGATGATTTACATTGAATTCATGAGACCAGCGCCCATAAGTGTAACCATTTCGCGTGGTTTTATCTGGAGGAGAGATATCAAAATCAATTTGACGCATCTCTGTTTTTCCAGACTTATAACCCAATTGAATATCAAGATTGGTTTTATCATCGAGTTCTTGATTAATATAAGCGTTAACAAAGCCGTGACGGCGACCATCTCTAAGAGCATCAGTCCCGGTAGAATCTCTTCCATCAAAGCCCTCATCGGCATTAATAGCGGCGGTAATACGTACACTGGTCGAATCAATTATTAAGCCATGACGCATATAGATATCTTTTACGCCTTTATTACCCTTCCTTAGTGAGATTCGAGATCCTAAACTATCTGCAGGGTGCTTAGTTAATATATTTATCACACCTAAGTATGAGTTTGCTCCGTACATAGCCGCATTAGGGCCACGCATTACTTCTATGCGATCAATATCTTCAATCGCTAAAGGTAAATCATCCCAAATAACATTTGATATAGCAGACTTATAGACTGAACGACCATCAATCAATACTTGTAGGCGGCGCATGATGTTAGGACTGGAGGTGTGGTAGGTAACAGAGGCGTTGTTTTCATTATCTGCATGCCCAACAAACATACCAGGAACAAACTTCATCAACTCTGGTAACGTTCTAGCGCCCCAAAGTTCTATTTGTTCAGCATTAATAACCGTTACACTACCAGGAACCTCTGCTTTTGGCTGCTTTAAACGTGAAGCAGTAAGAACCATAGGCAGCGCTTCACCCAGCACTGTTCCTTCTTCCCAGCTTAACTCTTCATCAAAAGTATCAAATTCAGATAGAGTGTCTTCAGCATAAGGTTTAAGTGCTGCACTACTAATCAGAATAAATATACACAGCCGAATCATCATGAAAGCTCCTAATTGATTAACATTGAGTTTAGGCGGAATAGTGCATTAGGTAAATAAGGTTCAACGATTGAGTGAATATAGGGCCGTTTGACTGACAGCTGCTAAAGATACGTTTATAATATAAGTAACACCTTTAACGTTAATTTATAGGATATATCATGGGTTACAATACGATTCCTGCAGGTAAAGATTTACCAAATGACATCTACGTTGCAATCGAGATTCCAGCGAATTCATCCCCTATCAAATATGAAATTGATAAGGATATGGATGCATTGTTGGTTGACCGCTTTATGGCGACTCCTATGTTCTATCCTGCGAACTATGGCTACATTAACAATACCTTAGCAGATGATGGCGACGCATTAGATGTACTCGTTCTAACGCCTTACCCTGTAGCTCCAGGTGCTGTAATTCGTGCACGTCCTGTTGGCGTACTGAAAATGACTGACGAAGCCGGCGGTGATGAAAAGCTACTAGCCGTTCCTCACGAAAAATTAACTCAAATGTATAACGATATTCATGACATTGATGATGTTCCTCAATTATTGAAAGATCAAATCGCTCATTTCTTCGAGAATTACAAAGATCTTGAAAAAGGCAAGTGGGTTAAAGTTGAAGGCTGGGAAAATGCCGACGCTGCTCGTGAAGCTATTATGAAATCTGCGGCCGCTTATAAAGGCTAATTGCAAAAATTAAGTGTTTTGCTGCTCTAGCTCCTATTTCTCTAGAGCAGCCACAAACCCCCTCTCCTACTCTGTTTTCTCTACCTGGCACTGCGTACTTATGACTTCTTTACCCATCAACCAATTATTACTGCGTAATCCAGAAATAATTAACGAACAATTATTGGTGGTTAATCCTCCTCAAGACCAAGGCTTGTTTCAAATTATTAAGCCCCACAACAGCCAACTCATTAATTTCGATGCGCGTATTCATCAAGGATGTACAAAGCTTGGATTACGTTCAGAGTTTGGGCTGCCAACTAAGCACAGTTTTGAGTCTGCTTTATTGTATTGGCCTAAGTCGAAGTCTTTTGCCAGCAGCCTATTGCGTTGGTTGGCGAGTCAAATTAAGCAGCCACAGAAGGTCTTTCTTCTAGCCGCCAATGATGCCGGTGGTAAGAGCTTAAATAATGCACTTAAGCCTTTTGGTGAAGAGATAACCAAGCTCGACGTTGCTCGGAAGTGCTCGCTTTGGTCTTTCATGCTGACGCCTATTGATGACTTTAGTTGGGACAAAGAGTGTTCATCGTTTAATTACGAAAACTTAGAAAATGACGCTTTAGAGTTTGTAACTTACCCAGGTGTATTCAACGCAGGTAAGCTCGACGTAGGCACTAAGCTGCTACTCGACAATATCATTCTAAATAAGCGTGGCCGTGTGCTAGATCTAGCCTGTGGCAGCGGTGTAATCGGGTTAACCTGTAAATCAAGACAGCCAGAGCTATACGTTGAAATGGTTGATATTGATGGCATGGCACTTGTGTCAGCTGAATTGAATGCTAAAACACTGGGATTTGATTGCCCTGTATTTGCCAGTGATGGCCTCAGCAACACAAAGAAATTCAATACAATTATCTGCAACCCTCCCTTCCACCAAGGCAAGGATACTGATTACAATTTCGCCCAACAGCTTATTCGTACGGCTAAGCAGCACCTCTTACCACGAGGTGAAGTTTGGATTGTTGCAAACCGACAGCTTGCTTATGAACAGTGGGCAGAGAAAAGCTGCAATATTGTTGAAACGGTTGTACAAGGGAATGGCTTTAAAGTTTTAAGGCTGAAGTATTAATTCGGTTTTTTAACTCAAATAATTATATCTAAGCTATCACCCTATAATTCAAGCGCAAAATATCAAACATCACCTAAGCTATTAATTAAACCAAATAGCTTAGGTGGCATCATGACTCTACTTTATACAATCTTCGCACTCAGCGTTTTACTTGGTGGACTGATCGCAACATTGAGCATGAGTAAATTAGACTCCGCCAACAGCCATATCAGCTCATTTCAATACATGCCAGAAAGCGATCATCAAGACTCTACTTATTAAGACGTCAGCTATTTAATATTTGGATAGTTGCTAAGATGTCGCCTTTAATTTCTCTACTCGTCGCCAGTTCAACAGCAACAATACCAAGATTGCCATAATAGGCAGAGATACTAAAACCACTCCCTGCCAACCGAGTAGAATCAATAAAGCGCCAGATCCTAATGCAGCAACAGCTTGTATACTAAAAACCATAAGGTCATTTAAGCCTTGTACACTATGCGTCTCATTCGCTTGATGCATCTGCGGCAGCAAAGCCGTTCCTGAGACAAACAGTAAATTCCAGCCTAAGCCAAGCAACACAAGCGCCCCCCAATAATGAACAAGAGCTTGGTCCCAATAAGCTATCAACAAACAGATCGCATAAATAGCCAAACCCGTCCACATCATGGCAATAAAACCGAGCTTCTTAACCAGCCAGCCCGAAAATAACGAAGGGACAAACATAGCCAAAATATGACTTTGAATAACCCATTTCGTTTCTTCTAAGCTGTAATTATTCAATTCATGCATGCTAATTGGCGTTGCTGTCATAATAAAACTCATAACTGCATAACCTACCGATGCACTGCCCATCGCTAACAAAATACCTGGGTTGGACAGCATCTCAGAAAAACTGCGAGGCTCTCCTTCTTCCTTAACTATTTTTAATTCGATATTGCGATAGCCAAACAGTAAGAACAGAAACGCAATGATAAAGCAGCCACCTAATAGGTAAAAAGCTCCAACAAAGGTTTGCTGATGAATACCTAGGCCAAGTGTTACCAGCTCAGGTCCAAGGTAAGCAGCCACGATACCCGCTAGCAGTAAACGTGAAGCCGCGACTGGCATAAAATCAGATTTAACACTCTCCATTGCAGCAAAACGGAATTGTTGAATACACGCCAAGACGACTCCAATCAGTACAGCTGCTACAACAAAGCCAGAGAAGCTTTCCATTTGTATGGAGAAAACAGCAACTAAAGAACCCGCAAGACCAATAAGCATAGCGCCTAAAAACACCAACTTACGACCATATCGGCTAGCTATAGAGGCTGCAGGATAAACCGCAACCGCTGTGCCAATAACCATTGCAGCAACCGGTAAAGTGGCAAAGCTGCTATCCGTCGCTAGCTGCTTACCAATTAAGCCGCCAGCAAAAACCACCAAAGGTGCTGCACACATAGCAAAAGCTTGTGCCAGCATTAAAACCCAAACATTCCTTGTCATATTAACTTCTTAATTGTCAGCGTCGTCGCGTCAGCGCTAACAACTTCTATATGCTCTCCGGCCTTTAAGGGTGACTCTGAAACGACTTTCCAAAAAGTATCTCCAATCTGGATACGCCCCTCAAATGGAATATCATTATCTAAAACCAGCTTACGCCCAACCAACTGAGCTGTGCGATGGTTTAATTCCGGGCGATCACTTACTTGCTGATCAGCACGAAAGAAACGCCAATAAAGCACAGAGAATAACGTTGATAACATCGCTCCAAGTACCACCTGGGTTTGCCATCCCATTCCTGTATCAAACACAACAGAAGCTATCCACACGATAACTCCCATAAGTAACGATGCCAGTGCAGTTCCCAGTAAAAAGCCAGCAGCACCTAAAGCTTCACCAATCAATAATAACAGGCCAAAAATAAACCAATGCCATTGTGATAGTTGTTCGAACCAAGCCCACATATTAGTCCCCTATGACGATTGCTTCATTTCTTTTAAAAGATCGTTAATACCCGCTACAGAGCCGATAACACCACTCGCTTCAAGCGGCATCATGACAACCTTACTATTTTCAGCTGAACCAATCGTACCCAATGCTTCGATGTACTTTTGCGCCACAAAATAATTAAGCGCCTGTGGATTACCTTCAGATATTGCTTTAGAAACCATCTCGGTCGCTTTCGCTTCCGCTTCTGCTAAACGTTCACGGGCTTCTGCTTCTTTAAATGCCGCTTCACGAGCACCTTCTGCCTTAAGAATTGCCGAACGTTTTTCACCTTCAGCCACTTCAATTGCCGCCTGACGCTCACCTTCTGCTGTCAAAATAGACGCACGTTTATCACGCTCAGCCTTCATTTGGTTACCCATAGATTCAACAAGATCTAAAGGTGGCGAAATATCACGAATTTCGATACGTGTAATTTTAACGCCCCAAGGGTCGGTGGCTTCGTCAACCTTGCCTAATAGCAATGCATTAATCGCATCACGATTAGAAAGCATCGCATCCAATTCCATGGAGCCTAAAACCGCACGTATATTAGTCATTACTAGATTTTGCATCGCTCGCGGTAAATCATTCACTTCGTAGGAAGCTCTAACAGAATCAAGAATCTGAAAAAAACAAACCGCATCTGTCGTTACCATTGCGTTATCAGACGAAATCACCTCTTGAGGTGGAATATCCAATACTTGTTCCATCACATTTTGCTTACGACCAATACCATCGATAAAAGGAATAATGAAAGCCAAACCAGGACTTAAAGTATGCGTATATTTACCAAAACGCTCTACTGTCCATTGAAAACCCTGAGGTACCATTTTTATCCCGGTAAAGATAAAGACCGCAGCAAATACTGCAATCACAATAACCGTCATTTCAATGCCAAACATATCGATTCCTTTTCTTTGTTATAACAAGTCTTTTAGTGCTTAATTGAGCTTTTAATAAGAGCCACAAGTTATACAGGAGTTCCCATTAAACTTAAACCAAGTCATATGGATAGTAAGCTTCGTGAATTCCGTCTGATTATAACCTTGTCTTGCCTAATCAAACTCTTAAAATTTACCAATACTAATTATAAAAAATGACTGATCATGCTAGAAAACTACATCCGCTGGATAATTAACCAACGCAAATGGCTAGTCGCGATTTTGCTATTCATAGTAATAGTCATCAGTTATGGCGCCAGTAAGTTAACCTTTACCAGTGATTTTAGAGCGTATTTTGGCCCAGAGAATCCACAGCTATTAGCATTTGAAGAGATGGAGATGATCTTTTCAAAACAAGATAACGTCTACTTTTATATTCATGCGAAAGAAGGAGATTTATTCACTCATCGTGGATTAAGCCTAATAGAAACCTTAACCGATGAAAGCTGGAAGTTACCTTATTCTCAAAGGGTTACTTCATTACAAAACTACCAACATACGGACGTGGAAGATGATGAGCTAATTATCGACTATTTATTTTACGAGTCCGAAAATTTAACTCCATCAGACTTACAGCTTATTAAACAAATCACCTTGTCTGAACCAACCTTATTACATCGCTTAATATCAGAAGATGGCGCTTCTACAGGCATTAGTGTGCGTACGGTATTACCTAAAGGGAATACCCGAACAACGTCAAAAGAAGCAGTATCTGCCGCACGTGCGCTAGCAGAAAAAGTCCGTCCAGATTTTCCTGAATTCGAAATACTTGTTGGTGGATCATTAACATCCAATGTAACAATGGGTGAAGCCATTAAACAGGATATTGAAAACCTACTTGGGCTTTCTTATCTCGTGATGATCATCACCATGATTATTTTATTACGCACCTTTTCCGGCATGCTATTAACACTGATGGTGATTAGTTTTTCTGTGTTATCAACCATGGGATTATTTGGCTGGTTAGGTTTCACTATGACCCCTCCTACCGGATTCGTGCCAACAGCCATTCTTACCATTGCGGTGGCAGACTCGATTCATATTTTAATCAGTTATTATTACGAATTAAATCATGGCAAGAGTAAGTTTGAAGCCATTCAAGAAGCATTGCGCATCAACTTCTCGCCAGTCTTCATCACCAGCATTACGACGGTCATTGGAGTTTTATGTTTGAACACTAGCGATTCTCCACCTTACCGAGATATGGGTAATATGATTGCGACAGGGGTCTTTTTCGCTTGGTTATACAGCGTCACCTTCTTACCTGCCATGCTGGCATTAATGCCGACGCCTAAAGGGAAAACCGAAAACAACAAACCTTCGTTCATGATCCAGTTTGCCAATTTTGTTATCCGTTTATACAAACCTTTATTTATTGTTATGGCCGTTTTTATTATCGCGATTGGCAGTCAGTTAAATAAAAATACCATCAGTGAACGTTGGCATGAGTTTTTTGATACCAGCTTTGAAGTACGGCGAACACTTGAAGCCACCAACGAAACGTTAGGTGGCTTGCATAGAATATTTTTTATTCTAGATAGTAAAATTGCAGACGGTATTAATAACCCTAATTATTTGCAACAAATGGATAGTTTTAGCCAATGGCTATTAACTCAAGACAAGGTATCAAGCGTTGAAAGCATTACCGACATCATCAAGCGCTTAAATAAAAACCTACATAACAACGATGAGACTTGGTTTAAAATACCTGAAAATCGTGAGCTCGCCGCCCAGTACCTTTTATTGTATGAACTCTCTTTACCTCTTGGCTTAGGGCTGGATGATACGATCAATAATGATCGCTCGGCCAGCCGATTGACCGTCTCTTTTGAAAAAGCAGACTCTGTTTATATTTTAGAATTGGAACAAAAATCTCTCGCATGGCTAAAGGAAAATGCCCCTGATATTCACGTCAATGAAGGAACTGGGTTAGATATTGTTTTTTCTAACTTAACTTTTCGTAATATTGGCAGCATGATGAACGGTACCTCGATTGCACTAGTACTCATCTCATTTTTACTGATATTCGCATTACGCTCATTCAAAGTCGGTTTAATTAGCTTGATTCCCAACATAATGCCAGCTGTTCTGGCTTATGGTATTTGGGGCATGATTAATGGCCAAGTTGATACTGCTGTATCTGTGGTGGTATGTTTAAGCTTAGGAATTGTTGTTGATGATACCGTGCATTTTTTAAGTAAATACTTACGTGCCCAGCGTGAGCAAAATATGAATAGTGAAGATGCTATTCGTTATGCCTTCAATACCGTTGGTAATGCACTCATAGTAACGTCAGCCGTTCTAGTCGGTGGTTTTATGGTCATGCAGTTCTCACATTTCCATCCTAGTAATAATATGGGCACTTTATTAGCGATCACCATCTTTGTTGCACTATTGGTCGATTTTCTATTTCTACCACCACTATTAATGTTTTTGGATCGTAAAAAAGAGAACATAGCGACACAAGAGGAAAGCGAGCTAGAGCACGAGCAAGGCAGTATTCAAACTCCAGCGCCTTAAGCGCCAACCTTAGTTTACTGACTATGCTGTATTTACTCGGTAATAACTCCGTCTTAGGGGTTATTACAAATCATTTCTGCTAAAATGGCCAAATAACCTTTTTAGAGCAAATCCTGTGACAAATAACGACATCCTACGCCGCATTCGCTATACCTTTGATTTTAGCGATTCAAAAATGATTTCTCTTTTCGCATTAGCGGGAGAAACAGTAACTCGTGAGCAAATAAGCTGCTGGTTAAAGAAAGATGATCACGCAGACTACAAAGGTCTTAAAGACTATCTACTCGCCACTTTCCTTAATGGATTTATTAACGATAAGCGCGGTGTGAAAGAAGGCGAACCTGCACCAATTGAAAAAGAACTGACCAATAACATCATCTTACGCAAGCTTAAAATTGGCTTAAACTTCATCGATGATGACGTGGTTGATGTAATGGAACTTGCCGATTTCCGTATCAGCAAACCAGAGCTTTCCGCTCTTTTCCGTCGCCCAGGACACAAACACTATCGTATCTGTAAAGACCAGATCTTACGTAATTTTCTACAAGGTATTCAGATTAAGTACCGCGGAGAAAGCAACGCAGAGACAGACGCGACGTAAAAGACACTAACATTTAGTAATTGTCTAGAGTCCAAAAGCTGAATAGCCCTGATCATTTCAGGGCTATTCATCTCTCTTTTCATTATTACTTTCTTTATTCTACGAATGAAACAGCCATATTCGTTACTTCTATATCATCTTCACCAAACATAAAGTTTTTAGAGAGCAACTTACCTTGCTGGCCTCGCGGTGAGATTACAAAGCGATACTGGCCACCAGCAACAGGGTTATACCAACGCACTTGATACTGCCCCATACCAAGGTCTTCATTGTCGATCAAACGAATCTCTAAATCATAGCCATCATCATTAATCGGCTCATTTCCATTGCGCATTTCGATCCACTGACCGCTAATAAAGACTTCTACTTTCACCAAAGGTAAATGCAATTCAATTTCGCTAGGTCCTACGTCTAGCCATTCAAAAGCAATATAGTTTTCTTCATTCTCTGCTTCCGCTTTAATGATCACTGGCTGAACTAACGAAGTACGTTTTCCTGTACTGCTTATTTTTTCAGGATAGAATTCATTCACCGCAATATCATATTGCCATTTAGGTAATAGCTCTAAAACCTCGTCCTGCGTATTCATATCATTCGCAAGCTTGCCCAATTGAGCGCTTAAATAAGGCGTCGAGTACTGACCATACAATGTATGACCACCTTCATAATTTTGGCGGGCATACTCTTCAGGAGTCGTGGTATAACCAAAATATCCGTTGGCATTACCGGCTACCCAAGCGTGCCTAATATTTTTGCCGAATGACGAAAATTCATCACTAACCCGCTTCGCCATTCGGCGACCTGATTCCGTCGTCACCTCAAACGGTAATGGCATGACTAGGGTGTCATTAATTTTTATCAACTGAAATAAAACGGTATTAGGAAAACTATCTGTCGGTTCAAGTAATGGCTGTAAGTACTTAAACCCTAAATGGCTTTTATTACCGTGGCAGCCTTCGGTAAATACCCAGCTACGAGAAAAGACGTTACCGCCTTTTAAAAATGGTATAGCGGCTAAAAATGGCGTTCGACGTTCATATGCTCCGGCTGCAACAGGTGCACCAACAGCTGGGTCTTCACATAATTCAATATCACCAATGGTATTGTCTTGGCGAATATTAAGCTCACGCGCTGCACTAAGAATCTCAACCTCTGATGTCAACTCACTGGATAACGATTCAAACAATTCAATCGCTTCACGGCCAATGCCTTGGCCTAGCTTTTTCGCAGCTTTCCAGTTCACTTCAAAATGCGCAAAAGTATTATCACCGTGATCTTCTAACGCTGGTGCCATATCCCCTTGAGTACCGTTTGTTAATGCATGTACAACAGGCCAAGGAGTATCGTATTTACGCTGAATAGCCCATTCCAAATCTTTTTGTGCGTAGGCAAATAAATCTGAATTGTAAACTTCAACAGGAACACTTAACGCGGTCGCATGAATCGAAAAACTAGAGAACGCAGCCAATGGTTTATAGCTACCATTATCATCTTCGACATCAATACGAATCATGAACATCGCTGGATTAATCGCTTTAAATTTTGCCTCTGGATCTTCTAAACTAATGTCTGTGATGTTGTCATTTAAAACATACGAGTCCAGTGATCGGTTACGGTTATAGCCATAAATATCTTTGCGGCCTGTTGCAACTTTCGCAGGACGACGCTTTTCAAATGCGTTCATAATGCCATCAGCAATACGCTGACTCGCAAATTCTAAAAATTGTTCCTCTAACCCCTGTCCGCTCGACATATGTTTATTATAAAAATCATTTTCAAAATGATTTACCGGTGCAGAATGACTATGCGAAGCCGTAATCACAATATCACTGGCTTTAAGGCCGGTTTTTTCTGCAACAGCAGCAACTACCTGATGCTGAACCAATAGCGAACCTGCTGTTAAATCAGTTTGCACTAGCGCTACCGAGTGGCCTTGCCCATCGTTTAAATACACAACCCGAGCTTTCAAGCGTGTTCGAAAACCTTTGCCTGCGTTTGCCATAATGGAATAACCACCCATCGGCATTCCTGGTGGCGGAGTTACATCCACTGAAATAGCGCCAGCCGTTGCAGTGCCCGTTTTGGCAACCTCAGCCGGAGTCGGTTGATTCACTGTAATTTGTTTTACCGTCGAGCATGCCGCTAAGTAAAGAGTTGACGTGCTTAAGAGCATTAACAACATGATTTTATGCATGAAAAACATCCTAGTTTTTATTGTTATAATTAGAATTTACTGGAACATATGTACCATTATAATTAAATACAACACTATTTCGAGGCTTTATTAAGCAGAATATGGATGAAATCACTTAGTTTTTTGGCAGGATTAGGCCGCCTGTCAGTAGAAGCCTATGTTGATGATCAGTAGGAAAGTGATGTAAATAGGTCCGGAAACATTTCAGTTAACAAATTCGGTGTTTTAAGCAACTGTTCTTTTTTATTTTTACTTAATCTTTTTACTTTATATTCAAGCTTTAACGCGGACGAGCGGTCTCCCACTTCAATCTGAAATTCTAACGATAATGGCCCCTTTCCCTTTAGCGACTTCGCGGCCTTAACTCCACCACCTTGGTGTTCAGCAAATCGGCGCAACACATTTGTAGTAATACCAGTATATAAAGACTCTTTATTCGTTCTAATTAAATAAAGTGACCAAGTAACCCGCTTTCTGTTCATAAATTCACAATTGTTTTATTAATACTAAATGCCACGTTATTAATATTACTGCCGTATGAATGCTTTTTATTTTTATAAATTATAAAATTATTGAGCAAACAAGTGTACACTGAGTTTAAATTAATAAGGATGCCACTATGACGAGTATTCCCCTTACAAGACATTCTCGCTATCGCGACCCTTTCAGTGGTTTTAGCCATCTTTTAGGTGCCATCATTGGTTTCATTGCATCTGGCCTTTTGATCATTAAAGCAAGTTTTTACGGTGATGCTTGGCAAATAGCATCATTCGCAGTATTCGGTATCTGTATGATATTAATGTTTGGCAGCAGTGCAATATATCATCTTGCCCAGGGTAGCGATGAAAAGATTTTGAAATTAAAACGTATCGATCACATGGCGATCTTTGCCATGATTGCAGGCACATACACGCCTATGTGCTTAGTGCCTTTACGTGACAGTTTCGGCTGGACACTCTTGATCGTCGTATGGTGCTTGGCTATTGCAGGTATTTTATTAAAAATATTTTGGATTGGCGCTCCTCGCTGGCTATCAACAATCATCTACCTTGCTATGGGCTGGGCCTGCGTTTTTGGTATTTCTACGATGAAAGAAACCATGCCAGAAGTATCTTTTGATTGGCTAGTTTATGGCGGAGTTGCCTACACGCTAGGCGCTATTATTTATGCAACGAAATGGCCTGACCCTTGGCCTAAAACATTTGGTTTCCACGAAATTTGGCACTTATTCGTGATGGCGGGGGCTTTCAGTCACTTTATCTCTGTTTACTACCTACTGTGATGAACATACTCACTGCCTATATCTAAACATTTCAGTAAGTACTGCATTCCATAGTCTAAATGCAGCTATCTTCTGTTCAATTAAAGCGTTTAGATAGACGCTTCTTATAGAGCTTCTGATATAATGAGGTTTTTCTGCTATTCCAGCCGCTTTTGCAGCTTTTTAAATTAGCTAATAAGTCAAAAGTAGGCCTAGCCCCTACACATTCAGTGGAGTTTCACCTTGAGCCAACCAGCCAAATTTTCCTCTCTTGCGCTACCGCAAGGCATGATCGATAACCTAGATCAGATGGGTTACAAAGACATGACCCCTATTCAAGCCCAAGCACTGCCTATTGTTATCAATGGTGGTGATGTATTGGCGAAAGCTCAAACGGGTAGTGGTAAAACAGCTGCTTTTGGCATTGGTATTTTAACTCGATTGAACCAAAGAAATTTTGGCTGCCAAGCTCTGATTCTATGCCCAACCCGTGAATTAGCGACTCAAGTGGCGGATGAAATCCGTAAGCTTGCACGCTATCAGCAGAACATAAAAATTCTAACCTTGTGTGGCGGCCAATCTATCGGCCCACAAATTGGTTCTTTAGAGCATGGCGCTCACATTGTTGTTGGAACTCCAGGTCGTATTTCTGACCACATTAACAAAGGCACGCTGAACCTAAACTCTGTCAATACCGTCGTATTGGATGAGGCCGATCGCATGTTGGATATGGGTTTTGTTGATGAGATTACTAAAATCATCAGCCACACACCTTATGACCGCCAGATGCTGCTATTCTCAGCAACATACCCAGAAGGTATTCAAGCGCTGAGCAAAGAATTTCAGCATGAGCCAGAAACGATCACGATCAAAGATGAGCAATCAAAAAGCACGATTACACAGCGCTTTTATGATGTGCCAAAAATGAAAGATAAAGACGAAGCGCTACTTACCTTATTGGGTAGTAAGGCCGCAGAGTCGACGGTTATTTTCTGTAATACCAAAATCGCCTGTTATGACGTTTTAGAGTTTTTACGTGAACGCGGTTATCATGCTCTAGCCCTTGTGGGTGAAATGGAGCAGCGCGAACGTGATCAAGTATTGGTGCGCTTCTCAAACAAGAGTGCAGCAATTCTCATTGCAACAGACGTTGCTTCTCGTGGTTTGGACATTGATGATTTAGATCTTGTCATCAGCTACGATGTCACCCGTGATCCTGAAGTTCATGTTCACCGTATTGGTCGTACTGGCCGTGCGGGTAAAGAAGGTTTGGCTCTTTCGTTAATGGCTGCTTCTGAAGTGAAGAAGATGTTCGCGATTAATGAGTATATGAATACAAAATATGAAACTAGCGATATCAGCAAGCTGAAAAGCCCTTACGAGCCTAAGAAGCCAAACATGGTAACCTTGTGCATCGATGGTGGTAAAAAGAGCAAACTGCGCCCGGGTGATATTTTAGGTGCATTAACGGCTAGCGGTGAAATACCAGGAAGTGATATCGGTAAGATTAACATGTTTCCAAATCAAGCTTATGTTGCCGTTGCTCGCCCTAGCGCACGCATTGCATTGAAACTGATTCAAGAGAAAAACATGAAAGGCCGTCGCTTCCGCGTTCGCCGTTTATAATTCCGATACACAAAGACTTTGATAATTCAGAGTTTATAAAAGTATTAAGCAGATTGATGTTGGGTAAGGTGTTTAAGGCCGTCCGAGATAGGGATATCGAGGCCGAGTCTATAGGGACATATTCACGACGTGCCGTAAAACGACATACCCAGCAGTGATCTCAAACTTAATACGATTTTAAAACCAAAGCTAATTTAAAGAATTTCAACGAGCAAAAAATGGCAAAAACATTACAAGAGCAGCTGCTAGCCATGGGGCTAACGGACAAGAAAAAAGCCAAGCAGGCTGAGAAGCAAAAAAAGAAAAACGTTAAAGAAGCCCGTAAAGGTGCTGATATTGTCGACGAAGCAAAAGTATTAGCCGATAAAGCGAAGCAAGAAAAAGTCGCTCGCGATAAAGCACTAAACGACGAAAAGAAAGCGGCAGCAGAAGCGAAAGCAGTTATTGCTCAGATCAAGCAGCTGATCAAAATGAATACTATCAAAGTTGATGGTGAACTAGCGTATAACTTTACTGCTGGCACCAAGATTAAAAAAATCTATGTTAACGAAGATATACAAGACCGCCTAAGTCGTGGCAAGCTGGCGATTACTAGCCCAGAACAAGATAATAAAGCTTTCGTAGTGATTCCTTTAGGTGTTGCCGACAAAATTCGTCAACGTGACCAAGAGTGCTTTATCTACATTGCTGAAAATGCATCACAAGAAGTCGAAGAAGATGACCCTTATGCAGATTATCAAATTCCTGATGATCTAATGTGGTAATACAGCCGTATTAAGGGTAACTCAACAGCTTAAAGGAATAATAAAAATGATTACCCTTCATCACCTTAACAATTCACGTTCACAAAGAATTATTTGGTTACTAGAAACTCTCAATATCGAATACCAAATAAAGCACTATCAGCGCGATAAACAAACAAATTTAGCACCTGCCGAACTTAAGAAGATTCATCCGCTAGGTAAATCCCCCGTCATAACCGACGGCGACAAAGTAATAGCGGAATCAGGGCTTATCATCGAATATCTTTGCGAAACCTATGGTAGCGATAAAGAACTGATGGGCAATAAAGAAAATCGCTGGGACGTTAAATACTGGCTGCACTATAGCGAAGGATCGTTAATGCCATTAATGGTTATGAAACTTGTCTTCGATAAAATCAAAGCAGCACCAAAACCATTTTTCATCAGACCCATTGCCAATGCCATTGTCGATAAGGCCATGACTTCTTATGCTGGCCCAAACATTGCCAAAAATATTGCTTATATAGAACAACATTTGGCAAACAATAAAATTCTTGGCAACGAGTACATCTGTGGAACACAAGCTACCGCAGCTGATTTTCAAATGATATTCCCACTAGAAGCATTGGTTGCTAAACAAAAAGGGATGGCAGAAACACAACCTAATATTTACGCTTACGTAAAACGCATACACTCACAGCCCGAATATCAAAAAGCACTAACCGCAGGCGGCCAATACGACTATGCATAAAAATACGACTATGCATAAGATCGTCGTATTCAAAAGCTAAGACCGATACAAAACCTGGATCAAATGGAAGCCAAATTGCGTTTTTACTGGGCCATGAATTTTAATCAATTCCCCTTTAAAAACAATTTTATCAAACTGGCGAACCATTTGACCTGGTTTTACCTCACCTAAATCCCCACCCGCTTTTTGCCCTGATGGGCACAATGAAAACTGCTTCGCCAGTTTTGCAAAATCCGCTCCCTTAGCAATACGATCTCGTAATCGATTAGCTTCTAAACTGGTTTTAACAAGGATGTGGCGTACACCGGCAACAGGCATGATGATTCCTAAAATGATCTATTTCGTTCATTTTATCAGCTATCCAACCAAATGGCTGCTCTCGTTATTTCGCCTTTAGAGTATATCAGCCAAGCTTTCCTGACCATCCGGACAAAAAGATACAGAATTAGGCTCACTTTTAGGTCGTTTTATGGGAAAATGGTAAAAATTTTAGCAGGACCAAAAAACATGTCAGTATTTGAAATCAAACACCCTCTTGTTCAACATAAAATTAGCTTAATGCGCGCTAAAAACATGAGTACTCGCAGCTTCCGTCGCTTAGCTGCAGAAGTTGGTTGCCTATTAACCTACGAAGCTACCAAAGATTTACAGCTAGAAGATTTCCAAATGGAAGGTTGGGATGGTGAACTAACTGGGCAACGCCTAGTTGGAAAAAAAGCGACCATCGTTCCTATTCTTCGTGCGGGCATCGGTATGCTTGATGGCGTATTAGAATTAATGCCAAGTGCAAAAATCAGCGTTGTTGGCCTGTATCGTGATGAAGAAACACTTGAGCCCGTTACCTATTTCGAAAAGCTGGCCAGTGATATGGATCAGCGTATGGCACTGATTATCGACCCAATGCTAGCAACTGGTGGTTCTATGAACGCTACCATCGATTTAATTAAAGAAGCTGGCTGTAAAGACATTCGCGCACTTGTATTAGTGGCCGCTCCTGAAGGCCTTAAAAAAGTTCAAGATGCTCACCCAGATGTAGATATTTATACGGCTTCTATCGATGACCACTTAAATGAAGATGGTTACATCATTCCGGGTCTTGGTGACGCGGGCGATAAGATTTTCGGCACACGCTAGAACAATTTATAATAATTCACTACTTCTGAGGAAATTTCATGTCGGATTCGTCCAACACTCAAAACAGCTTCAACCAGCCGACTTGGCGCAATGCTTTAGCTGGTTTACAAATGCTTTTCGTCGCTTTTGGCGCTTTGGTATTAATGCCGTTAATTACAGGCTTAGATCCTAGTGTTGCATTATTTACTGCCGGTATTGGTACAATTTTGTTCCAATTTATTACAAAACAACAAGTACCTATCTTCTTAGCCTCTTCGTTTGTTTTCATCGCACCTATTGCTTATTCTGTTCAAACTTGGGGCGTGGCTGCGGCCATGGGTTCTTTATTTGTAACAGGCCTAGTCTATGTTGTTATCGCTACTCTGGTTGCTGTTCGTGGTGCTGGCTTCCTTCACCGTTTAATGCCTCCTGTAGTGACTGGACCAATAATCATGGTTATTGGTCTTGGTCTTGCCCCTATCGCTGTTAATATGGCTATGGGTAAAACAGGTGACGGGGCTGCTGAACTCTTCCCTTATGTCGACTCTCTTATTGTTTCTATGTCTGCATTATTTACTACACTGCTAGTCGCAACTCTCGGTAAAGGCATCTTCCGCTTGTTACCAATTATGGCAGGCGTCGTTGTTGGTTATATCATGGCTTCAATTATGGGCATGGTTACTACAGAAGCTGTTTCAGATTCTGCATGGTTTGCTGTACCGAACTTCATCACTCCTGAGTTCCAATTAGCCGCTATCTTGTTTATGTTACCAGTTGCCATCGCCCCTGCGATTGAACACGTAGGTGATATTTTAGCGATTGGTAGCGTTACAGGAAAAGATTACACGAAGAAGCCTGGCCTTCACCGCACTCTTCTAGGCGATGGATTAGCAACGTCTTTAGCCTCTTTATTTGGCGGCCCACCTAATACAACTTACTCAGAAGTAACGGGCGCGGTAATGCTAACGAAGATGTTTAACCCTCGCATTATGATCTGGGCAGCCTGCTTTGCGATCTGCTTAGCATTCATTGGTAAGTTTGGTGTTGCACTTCAAACCATTCCAGCACCGGTTATGGGAGGAATATTAATTCTACTGTTCGGCTCTATCGCCACAGTTGGTTTAAATATTTTAGTGAAAGCTCAGGTCGATTTAGCAGATCAAAGAAATCTCGTTATCGTATCAACCACTCTTGTTTTCGGTATTGGCGGCATGGCCATTGGTAATGCTGACTTTAGCCTAACGGGCATTAGTCTATGTGGCTTGGTTGCTATTTTAATGAATTTAATTCTACCTAAAACAAAAGTAGATGAAGACAACTTAGATCAAGAAGCTGCTATTGCTAAGGATTTGATTGACCACAATCGTTCTTAATCACAATAGCTCTTAATATTGACGCATAAAAAAGCCGCTAACTGACTTTCAGTTAGCGGCTTTTTTATTCTAAGCTTTTCAACACAAGTCGATAAGACTGTATTTTATGCGCTTTCTTTTAATTCTTTCTCAAGGTTCATACTCGCTGCGCGTCGCTTCTCAGCACTCACCCAACGACTACGTTGCTCTTCAGTATTCAAGATTAATGGTGGCACTTTCGTTGGTTTACCATCGTCATCAACGGCAATCATGGTGAAAAAACATGTATTGGTATGACGAACCGACTTACCCTTTAAGTCTTCTGCAATTACCTTAATACCAATTTCCATTGACGTGCGACCCGTGTAATTAACGGTCGACAACAAAGTCACTAACTCACCAATAAAAATCGGCTCACGAAACACAACCTTATCAACTGATAAGGTCACACAATATAAACCGCTATAACGCATCCCGCAGGTTAAAGCCGCTTTATCAAGCAGTTTTAATAATTCACCACCGTGCATTTTCCCAGAAAAATTCGCCATTCCAGGAGACACGAGCTCGGTCATTTCTGTTGTAACAATCTGTGGCATAACCGTCTCTTCAGTTTCTTTCTTAAAGTAAGTGTTATGTTCAAGCACATAACAAGCCAGCATTACCGGCATCGCGCAAATTGAGTATTATTTATCGCTTTTATAGCGTCATCAAATAAACAAAGTCGACATTATTAATTGGTGCGCATCATAACAGGTCTTATAAGTCTGGGCTATCGTATAGAACCTGCACTAGAGCAGTGCAAGGTAAGTCAGGTTAGGCACTATGATAGTGAAGCTTTAGACATGAAGCCGTTATCTTTTACCACTTGCTGGCTTACCCGCCGAACGTAAATTAATCACTTTTCCGATACTCGAAAACCAAAAGTCCGCTCCCATGGAAGCTGCAAAAGCACTTATAAACCAGCCAAGTACCATCAGAAGCCAGTCATACCATTGAAAGGACTGACTAATAAAGCCGAATCCCTTCCAACCAATAGGCAGCTCAACAGTTTCTAGTTCGTTGGTTGTTTTTTGTAATATTTGATAGCGCTTCTTTAACAGCTCGACTTCTGCACTGACATTATCAGCCTTTAAGACATTCTCTTGGCCGAATAAACCTTGTTCAGGAATAAGTTTAGGTATCTGTTGTACCATTTGGCTACGCAGTGCTTCATCATGAGGAATATCTCGAGCAATTCGAATTGAATCGATATTCATGACAGCCGCTAAAATAAAGGCGATTAAAAGTAAGGTCTTTTGGACTTGACGTTTATACCAACCACTTACCCGAACCATATTGTTAGTAAACCAAACTTCAATTTTATCTTTAAATACAAGTTCGTCGTTATCACAATCTAACCACATAGCCGTTAAAGACTGGCGTAAGCCGCCTTCTGGCAACTCTTGTAAACACTCAAGGCGGGTTTTATCTTTATTTGAATACAGCTGTAAGCTATCGATAAGAGCGATGCGAAAATTTTCAGAAGGTATGTAAGAAGCTTTGCGATATTTATCCGATAATTTGCTCAACATGGAATGGCTTAACAAATTATCTGATAGCTTTTCATCTTCAAGTAAATAACGAATCCCTCGTTCTAACTGCTTACCCCGAAGGGATAATAACCCAGCTATAAACTCCACCAGGGTGCTGCACAATAAGCTGAATACTAAATATACGGCAGCTAAGCCAAGTGCAACCTCGACAATAATATGGTCAAACATAAACTTCCTTATTCACGTTTAAGCTTTCCGCGCTTGACGAATTTTATCGTAAGCAGTTTGAATTTCCTGAGTCTTTTCTTTTGCCAGCTTCATCATTTCGGCAGGTAATCCCTTCGCCACAAGTTTGTCGGGATGATGCTGACTCATTAATTTTCGGTATTCTTTTTTCAACTCACTGTCACTCACATCCGGCTTCACGCCAAGCACCGCATAAGCTGTCGCTAAATCAGCTCCACGACTTTGACGAGTATTCCCTCGCCGACCTCTTTGAGAGTTACCTGAGCTGCGAGAACTAGACCATCCTCCTGTAGCAGCAGCTTTTACTCTTGAATGAATCCACTCAAATTGAAATGCCGAAATGCCAAGGTCACGGCATAAACGGTCTAAAATACGTCGTTCTGACAGCGTTAACTCACCATCGCTATAAGCAATGCTTAATTGAATTTCTAAAAACATTTGAGCGAGAGAGGTTTGCTGACTCAGTACTTCTTTTAAGCGGGTAATATCGGGGCCAAGATCGAAATTTGAATCCTTACCTTCTGTAAAGTATTCAATCGCTTGTTTACGCATATCACCGCTGAGCCCCATTTGGCTCATAATATGATTTGCAGCATCTATTTCTGCGGTAGAAACATGTCCATCAGCTTTAGCAAGTCGACCCATAACACGAAAAGTCGTTCGGAAAAAAATCTGCTGAATTTGTATTTTCTGTGAGTTCTCGGAATTATCTTGCGAAGCTGCGCCCTGCTGCTCAAGGCCCAACACATTACGTTCAATAAATTGATCGATCAGATGACCCGCTATTAATCCGATAATAATACCGAAAGGGCCTCCGCTAAACAGGCCTAATGTTGCGCCCGTAATCTTCCCTAACCAAATCCTCATTTATCCTACTACCTTTCTATAGGTCTAACTTCTAACTATTGGTCTAACGACCGTTTTAATATTAAGCACTGAGCAAGTCTTCTACTTGCTGCAACCTTTCCGGTGTACCAACATCAATCCAATCACCTTTATAAAGGTCACCGCTGGCTTTACCACTCGCCATTGCTGTTCGCAATAGAGGCGCTAACGGAAATGCTCCTTCATAAGAGCCTTCAAATAATGCGGGAGTCAATAAACTAATACCACTAAAAGTATAAGTCTCACCTTCTTTTCCAGCGTTTTTATCCACAACATCTTGCAAAGGAGTTAACACAAAATCCCCTTGAGGGTTGTGTAGAGGGTTTTCCACCAGCCACAAATGGCACAACCCTGTAATTTCAGTCGGTATTGCAAGCTTATCCCAGTCGATCCAAACATCGCCATTAACTAATAGAAACGGTGAATTATTATTGGCTTCCCCAGCCTTTAATAACGGTAATGCCTTTAAGATTCCACCACCGGTTTCTAAGGCGTCGCCTTCAGCAGAATAAACGATACGACAACCAAACTGACTGCCATCGCCAAGGGCCTCTTCAATCATAAAACCGAGATACGCATGATTAATGACGATATCGGTAATGCCCAGCGCCACCAACTTCTCAATGTGATGAACAATTAAAGGTTTACCTGCAACGGGTAGGAGTGGCTTTGGGCAGTTATCAGTTAACGGTCGCATACGCGAACCTAGCCCAGCGGCCAAGATCATAGCTTTCAATTCACACTCCTTACTTAATAGCCTTATTCAGAGCAGGCACGAAAGTATGCTCAAGCCACTGAGTAAAATCAGAAAACTCTGGATACAATTTCGATGTTTCTAAAATATACCCACACGTACGCGGTACATCATTTAAATAACCATGCTTACCATCTCGGATGCTCAAACGAGCAAAAATACCGGCGGCTTTTAAATGTCGCTGCATTCCCATTAAATCAAAATCACGTACCAATTGATCTTCTGAGATGGCACTAGCTTTTGTGCTATGAGTTTTAAAGTAAGCTAGCCAATTTAATACTTTCTCGCGCGGCCACTTGATATAACAATCTTTTAATAAAGACACCAAATCGTAAGTCAACGCACCATACACCGCATCTTGAAAATCGATAATACCAATAAAATCTGAAGAATGTTGATGGCCATCTGCATTGCATACCATCAGATTACGCGAATGATAATCTCGATGCACAATAACTTGTGGCTGTGTTAAAGCAGATTCAGCTAAGGTATTAAATACACGAGTAAGCATGTTTCTATCTTTAACCGATAATTCCAGACCTAGGTGTTTTTCGCATAACCAATCAGGGAATAAGTCCATCTCTCGATCAAGTAAAGGGCGATCATAAGCAGGAATATTGTCAGTCTTAGGTAGCTGTTGTAGTCCTATTAAAGAATCAATGGCCGATTTATATAAACCATCAGCAGCCTCTTCTGTTAATTCCGGATGCAATAAGGTATCGCCGAAATCTTCTAGCAGCATAAAGCCATTCGCTTCGTCAAAACCTAAGACCTTAGGAACTTTCACCCCAGCTTCAGACCAAACCTTAGCGATATCAACAAATTGGCGGCTATTCTCATGCTCTGGCGGCGCATCCACAGCAATCCAGCTCTGTTGCTGCCCATTTTGAGTGTAATTGATACGAAAATATCGCCTAAAACTAGCATCACCCGATACGGTGACCATTTGAACAGGTATAATGTATTGATAAAGTTGCTCGATCTGATCGGCGGCCCATTGGGCTAAAACTTCCTGACGCGGATCCATGCTGTCCTCTTGACTTTGGTTAGGCAGAAAAAAAGATTCGTTATACAATCTAAGCTACGCACAGTTAATTTACGCACAATAGCATAAGGATGGATCGGATTCTCCGATTTAACATGAACAAAGCCTATTACCTGTTAATCGCAGTTTTCAGTACATTTGCAGCACATACCGCTATGGCAGAAGATGCCGTATCTTCAGGTGCGAGCTTCGAATATTCATTTAAGCCATTGTCTTGGTATCCTCTCGAAGATTTAACCGCTGATGAAAAAGCTAACCTACCTAGCTTTTGCACAGGTAAATATCGCCCAGTTTCATTAGTCCCGCGCGAAGATGAATCGATTTTAATTGAAGCCAATGAATCGAACGTTGATAAAAATGGCGATGCTTTATTAATCGGTGATGTCGAATTCAGCCAATTGAACCGAAAAATATTCAGCGATCAAGCCGTATGGTCACAAAAAGAACGCAGTGCCGAATTTAATGGCAACGTCACTATTATTAATTCAGAAATGGTTATGACAGGTGATTACGCTCACATTAGTGAAAGTAACCAGACTGCTGAATTAGAAAACAGTGAATATTCCATACCAAAGTCACATATCCGTGGCAGCGCAGCCAGTATCGACAGCTATGAACAATCCCTTGTATCCTTAAAAGACGCAACTTATACATTTTGTGAACCGAATCAAAACGACTGGGATATTAAAGCTAGTGAGATTAATTTAGATAGAGAAAATGGAGTAGGCAGCGCTTGGCATGCTCGCCTACGAATTAAAGAATTTCCAGTAATGTACTTCCCGTATTATCGCTTCCCTATCGACGATAGACGCATGACAGGTTTCTTAGATCCAACTATCAGCATTAATGGTGAGATCCAAGCAGAAGAAATTTCTACTCCCTTCTACATTAATTTGCACCCACAGGCCGACGCAACAATTACCCCTACTCAGCTACTTGATCGTGGCTTACTATGGGAAACACAATTTCGTCACCTAACCAGTATCTTTGGTTACGGAGAGCTAAACTACGGCATTCTGAAGGAAGATGATCTTTATTTGCAGGACGAAGATACGGACTACGACAAAGAAGATCGTTGGTCCATGAATTATCAACAGTTTGGCAAAATCACTGATAACTGGAATCACCGCTGGCAATACAATCGAGTCAGCGACAACGATTATTTCAATGATATGAGCCCAAGTGCCACTATTAATCGTGATACTCACTTGCCAACGCGAGGAGAAATCTACTTTGATAAATCCGCGTGGCACTTTGATTTAACAGGTGAAAGCTATCAAACTATTGATGACACTATTGACTTAAGCGACCGCCCTTATCAGCGTATTCCGCAACTTAATTTAACCTACAACCCAGAAACAATTACCGGATTTGGTACTGAATTTGTCGCTCAACTCACTAAATTTGAACGTGATAATACCGATTTAACAGAGATTGACGCCGTCAATGGCAGCCGATTAGTACTCGATAGCAGCATCAGTTATACCTTTGAATGGCCTTTTGCTTACGTTACCCCAAAAGCCGAGTATAGAATTCGCCAATACAGCTTCACGGATATCGATCAAACCCTGCTAGATGATGATTTTGAAGAGAATCCAAGCTACGCCGTACCCAAATACAGCGTTGATGCTGCCATGTTTTTTGAACGACCTGTATCCCTTTTTAACAATGCTTTTACCCAAACGCTAGAACCCCGCATCATGCATTTACAGGTTCCTTATGTTGATCAAGGTGATATACCAGACTTTGATAGTAGCGAACTCACATTTAACTACAGCCAGTTATTCAGGGATTACCGTTTTAACGGTAATGACCGCATTGGTGATACCAATCAAACAACCCTAGGCCTTACCACTCGCTTCCTAAGAGACAGCGATGGTAACGAACAATTCAATGCAAGCATCGGACAAATTTTTTATCACCAAGACCGTAAAGTACAGCTTGATGATGACTCATCAGACGAAGCGAACCTAACGAAATCTTCTTCTATCATAGTTGAAAGCAACTGGTCCCCTTACGAAGAGTGGGATTTATACAGCATGATTGAATGGGGTGAAGATACTGATGACTCGAGTGACGACTCAGGCGATGAGATTTTACAAAAACAATTTACCATCGAATATAATGACGGCATGAACCACATGGTGAATCTTGGCCTGCGGGAAAGTAAGGATTCAGAAGTTCGCCAATTAGACGTCGGTGCATTTTGGGCTCTTAATGATTCATGGGCCTTAATCGGCAGCCGTTCAATGGACCTCTGGAATTATGCAGACGATGAACTGGAACCTGTTGATATTGTCACAGAAGCATTAGTTGGCTTTGAATATCAATCGTGTTGCTGGAATACTCGCTTGTTGTATCAAGAGCAAACCAAACGTATCACCAGTACAGATGCCAGCACCGACAAAACTTACGGAATATTGTTACAATTTGAGCTTAAAGGCTTAGGCACAATTGGCGGCGACACAGAAAAGACAATGAGTGAATCGATACGCGGCTATTCTACTCGCCGCTATTTTGATTTTGAAAGTGAATAAGAGACAACACAACAATATGAAAATCATGAAAAATAAAACACTACTGGCCATCATCACGTTATTCACAGCAGCAGCTCTTCAAGCAGCACCAGTGGAAATCGACCGCGTTAGCGCCATTGTCGATGACAGCATTATTATGAAAAGCGAGCTTGATGCACGCATAAATTCAGTAAAGCGCCAAATGGCTGGCCAACTTCCACCAGATGATATTTTAAAAGAGCAGGTTCTAGAGCGCTTAATTCTAGAAAATATTCAATTGCAAATGGCCGAGCGTGGTGGAGTACAAATTTCAGATCAACAGCTTACCGATACCATCAAGCGTATTGCTAAACAAAACAACATGACGTTAGAGCAATTTAGCCAAGCCCTAAAAAAGGACGGCCTTTCATACAAAGAAGCGGTTGAACAAATTCGTACTGAAATGCTCATAAGTCGTGTACAAAAATTCCAAGTAAATAAGCGCGTTAAAATTTCTGAACAAGACGTAGACTACTTTTTAGCTTCAAAAGCAGGAAAGATGGCATCAGAAGCTGAATATCGCCTTAGTCATATTCTTATTTCGATTCCTAGCGAAGCTAGCTCAGATGAAATCCAAAAAGCCGAAAAGAAAGCCAATAAAGTTGTTGCCAGTATTCGTGCAGGCAAAGATTTCCGCCAGCAAGCCATCGCAAATTCGAAAGGTCGAAACGCATTAAAAGGCGGTGATTTAGGTTGGAGAAAAGAAGCCCAACTACCCTCTTTATTTGCGGATGCTGTCACTCAACTAAATGTTGGTGAAACCTCTGAGCCCATCAAAAGTGCCAGTGGTTTCCATATTATTCAAATAGCTGATAAACGAGGTGGCTCAACCTTCTTAATCACACAAACTAAAGTGCGTCATATTTTGGTTATGCCAAACGAAATTCGTACTGACGCTGATGCCGAAGACCGAATTAAACAGGTTTATAACAAGCTAACTAATGACGGTGATTTTACTGAACTAGCCAAAGAATACAGTGATGATCCTGGCAGTGCAGCTAACGGCGGTGATCTTGGCTGGGTAAATCCTGGTGATATGGTACCGGCTTTCGACGATATGATGAACGACAGTCAACCAGGACAACTAAGTAAGCCATTCAAGAGTAAGTTCGGCTGGCATATATTAGAAGTTGAAGGCCGTAAAGAAACAGATATGGGCAAGCAAGTACAACGTAATCAAGTGCAACAAATGTTGCAGGCTCGCCAGTTCGAAGAAGAATTACCAATCTGGCTGCGTAAGATTCGTTCAGAAGCTTATGTTGATATTAAAGAGCTGTAATTAATGAGCGCTAATACTTCGACACCTTCTAAAATTTCGACCTCTGTTTCGATAATGCCTACTCTCGCAATCACTGCAGGAGAGCCTGCTGGTATCGGCCCAGATTTGTGTGTGCAAATTGCTCAACAAGTTTGGGATTATCAAATAGTCGTCATTTGCGATAAACAGCTATTACTTGATCGTGCGAAGCAGCTCGGACTACCTCTAGAAATTTCTGAATTTGATGAAACATGCGTTAAATCAAAGGGCCTTGCTCACAAAGTCGGGCACCTTTGGGTAAAGCATGTTCCACTTGCACAAGTATCTGTGGCCGGAAAATTAAATACGGCGAACGGAGCTTATGTACTTAAAACATTAGATGTCGCTACTCAAGGTTGTATCGATAACCACTGGCACGCCATGGTAACTGCGCCGCTGCATAAAGGCGTCATTAACGACTCGGCCGAAGTAGAAACCGGATCTTTTACGGGACATACCGAATACCTTCGTGATTACTGTGATTGTGATGAAGTCGTTATGATGCTCGCCACAGAAGATTTACGAGTAGCTCTAGTAACGACTCACTTACCATTACGAGACGTTGCAGATGCCATTACACCAGAACGTATTAGTCGCGTTGCCCGTATTTTAGACCACGACTTAAAACACTTCTTTGCCCTAAAAAACCCACGCATCTTAGTTGCTGGCTTGAATCCTCACGCAGGTGAAGGTGGTCATTTAGGCATGGAAGAAATCGATATTATTGAGCCTACGTTAAAAACGTTGAATGACGAAGGCTTAAATCTAATTGGCCCACTACCCGCTGATACGTTATATACACCAAAGCATCTAGAACATGCCGATGCTACATTAGCCATGTATCACGATCAGGGTTTACCGGTTTTAAAGTTTCATGGTTTTGGCAGAGCCGCTAACATTACATTAGGTTTACCCATCATTCGTACCTCGGTAGATCACGGCACCGCCCTGGATTTAGCCGGGACAGGTACTGCCGATGCAGGCAGCTTAGAAACAGCACTAAAAGTAGCGGCGCAAATGGCCACTGCTTCCCAAAGCAAATCTTAAGACAGATTCGCTAATACAAGACATGATAGAAGTAGAGAAATAATGAGTGATTTTAATGCCCCTCGCTCCACGGGCAA
>PAOL01000072.1 GCA_002708475.1 Oleispira sp.
GCATGTTGATTCAGAGGCGCTAGGTATTGAGAAGCCTGATATGGAGCCAAGAGCAACGGCCCATATTGATGGCATTATCGAAATGGTACAAACCTTGATTGAAAAGGGTTATGCCTATGCTGCTGATAATGGCGATGTTTATTATTCTGTTCGCAAATTTGAAGGTTACGGCAAGCTATCTGGTAAAGTTCTGGATGATCTAGAAGCCGGTGCTCGTATTGAGGTGGATGAAGTAAAGAAAGATCCGCTGGATTTTGTTTTATGGAAGCATGCGAAAGCAGATGAGCCTCATTGGGAATCTCCATGGGGTATTGGTCGCCCAGGCTGGCACATTGAGTGTTCGGTTATGTCGACTTGCTGTTTGGGTAATAATTTCGATATTCATGGTGGCGGTCCAGATCTTAAATTCCCACACCATGAGAATGAAATTGCACAAAGTGAAGCAGCTACGGGCTGTCATTATGCGAATAACTGGATGCACGCAGGGGCGGTTCGTATTGATGGTGAGAAAATGTCTAAATCTTTGGGCAACTTCTTTACTATTCGTGAGATTTTAGAAAAGTATCATCCGGAAACGGTTCGGTTTTTCTTATTATCAAGCCAATATCGCAGTTCTATAAACTATAGCGAAGATAGTTTGAAAGAAGCGCAGGTTAAGCTTGATCGTTTTTATAATGCTTTATCTCAAGTAGATGCTTATGTACCTGCAGCAAAAGATAATGATTATAGCGATCGTTTTCACGCGGCTATGGATGATGATTTCAATACACCAGAAGCGATTGGTGTTTTGTTTGATTTGGCTCGCGAAATGAACAAGTCTGAAGGTGAGAAGAAGTGTGCTTTGGGTGCTCAGCTTCGTGAGCTGGGTGCAATCTTAGGTTGCTTGCAGTTATCTCCAGAAGAGTTTTTGCAATCTGGTGGTGACGTGGATGTTGAGTATATTGAATCTATGATTCAAAAGCGCATTGATGCTAAGAAAGCGAAAGATTTTGTAACGGCAGATGGTGTGCGTGATGAGTTGTTGGCGCAGGGTATTACTTTGCGTGATGGTCCTGATGGCACGAGCTGGACTCAAGGTTAATAGATTGTCGCATGGCAGTCGCACTGAAGTACGACCTACATTAAGAATTATCGTGTTGTAGGTCGTGGCTTTAGTCCGACGCTTTTGGCTTGGCTCTAAATTTTAGTGTGCAGCTCTTCGCATGCTTGAAGAGTATTCTCTAGCAACTTAGCACGCGTCATTGGTCCAACGCCACCTGGAACAGGGGTGATGTGGCTTGCATTCTGAGAAGCTGCTTCAAATTCAACATCGCCTACAAGCTTGCCGTTTTCTAGGCGGTTAATACCCACGTCAATTACGATAGCGCCTTTCTTGATCCATTCCCCTTTAACAATATCAGGGCGGCCAACCGCTACGACGACAATGTCGGCTAAGCGAACATGGCTTTCAAGATCTTCGGTGAAGCGGTGGCAAGTCGTTACTGTACAGCCTTTCATTAATAGCTCTAATCCCATTGGGCGACCAACAATATTGGAAGAGCCAACGATTACTGCGTGTTTTCCGCGAATTGCTTCTTTGGTGTTTTCCAGTAGGGTAACAATGCCAGCAGGTGTGCAAGGGCGAAGTAAAGGCATGCGCTGAGCAAGGCGGCCGATATTGAATGGATGGAAGCCGTCAACATCTTTATTAGGTGCGATGCGTTCTAAGATTTCATCTGACTTTAATTGAGCGGGTAGAGGTAGTTGTACCAGAATACCGTCAATGGTTTCGTCATTATTTAAGGTGTCGATTAAGGCTAGAAGGTCGCCTTGAGATGCTGATGCTGGTAAATCGTATGCTTGGCTATTAATTCCAACTTCTTCACAGTCTTTACGTTTGTGCTTTACATACACTTCAGAAGCCGGGTCTTTGCCTACTAATATAACGGCTAAGCCTGGTGCTCTTAGTCCTTTATCTAAACGCTGTTGTACGCGTTCAGCAACGGTTTTGCGGATAGATTCGGCAGTTGCTTTGCCATCAATAATTTGAGCGCTCATGTAAATCTTTAACCTTGCAGTAAATCAGAAAAATCTGATGTGATTCGTTGTATGTGATTTTCTCACGACTGACTATTAAAGCAAAGTAGGGAGGTGAGATTATTATGCGAGATGCAAAATTAAATAAGTTAACCCCTTTGTTTTTATTAAGTTTTTAAAAAAATAACTAGAGAAAGAGGTTGACGCAGAAAGGGGGCGTGGGTAATATGCGCACCACTTCAACGAGTCAGTGAATCATTCACTGCTTAATGTTGTTTCGGGATATAGCGCAGTCTGGTAGCGCGCCTGCTTTGGGAGCAGGATGTCGGGAGTTCGAATCTCTCTATCCCGACCACTAAATCTAACGGTTGTTAGATGGCCATGCGCCTATAGCTCAACTGGATAGAGCATCGCCCTTCTAAGGCGAGGGTTGCAGGTTCGAGTCCTGCTGGGCGTACCAATTCTTTTGGATGGTCTGTTGGGTGTTAGTGGTAGTTTGATGAATATCTGGTGGCTGTAGCTCAGTTGGTAGAGCGCAGGATTGTGATTCCTGTGGTCGAGGGTTCGATCCCCTTCAGCCACCCCATTTATTTTCATCACCCGTTGTTATGGTGGCTGTAGCTCAGTTGGTAGAGCGCAGGATTGTGATTCCTGTGGTCGAGGGTTCGATCCCCTTCAGCCACCCCATTTCTTGTAAAATATTTTATACTTCCCCTTGAAATTCAAAACACTAGCCGCAATTAAGGTAAATACTTAATTTATTTCTTGCTGCGTAACCCTGTGCTTTATGGCTATGGTTCTAATGCAAAGCATGGGATATAATACGCGACTTTTATAATATCAGGTGCAACAAAAGCCTATTTAAAATTTATATATGGCCACCTGTATTCCAGACACAACGTTAATTTAACTGAGAGAAAAACATGCAAATTTCTATCGAAACTACTCAAGGCCTAGAGCGCAAGATGACAATTGGCGTTCCTGCCGCTGACGTTGACGGTCAGGTTGTTGTAGCTCTTAAAAGTATGGTTAAAGGTCGTAAAATTGATGGTTTCCGTCAGGGCAAAATTCCACCAAATGTTGCTCAAAAAATGTTTGGTAAGCCAGCTCGTCAAGAAGCTGTTCAGCAAGTAATGCAGCGTTCTTTCTTTGAAGCAGTTTCAAAAGAAGGCGTTAAAATGGCGGGTATGCCAACTAACTTTGAAGCAACTGTTAATGAAGCTGGTAAAGATCTAGAGTTCATTGCAACGTTTGAAGTATATCCAGAAATTACTTTAGCTGATCTTTCAACTATTGAAGTAAATAAGAAGAAGTCTTCTGTTACTGATGCTGATGTTGAAACTATGGTTGAGACACTGCAGAAGCAACAAGCTAAATGGGAAGTTTCTGAAGAAGCAGCAGTAGATGGCGACCAAGCTGTTGTTGATTTTGATGGTTTCATTGATGGTGAAGCATTCGAAGGCGGCAAAGCTGAAGGCTATAACCTAACTTTAGGTTCTAACTCAATGATCCCAGGTTTTGAAGCGGGCATTGAAGGCCTTAAAGCTGGCGACGAAAAAACGTTAGAGCTTTCTTTCCCTGCGGATTACCACAAAGAAGACTTACAAGGTAAAGCGGTAGAGTTTAAAGTTGCTGTTAAAGAAGTTAAAAAGCCTGAGCTTGCTGAGCTAAATGAAGAGTTCTTCAAAGGCTTTGGTGTTGAATCTAAAGATCTAGAAAGCTTTAAGGTTGATATTCGTGCCAATATGGATCGCGAATTAGAGCGCGCTGTTCGTAACGATGTTAAAAACCAAGTAATTGAAGGTTTGGTTAAAGCGAACGAAATTGAAGTACCTGGTGCTTTGGCTAATCAAGAAATTGATCGTTTACGTCAACAAGCTGTTCAGCAGTTTGGTGGTGGTCAGGGTATTGATGCAAGCATGCTTCCTGCTGAGTTGTTTAAAGAGCAAGCGGATCGTCGTGTACGCGTTGGTTTGTTGATGAATGCTGCAATTGAATCGTTTGAATTAACAGCTTCTGAAGAAAAAGTAGACGCTTTGATTGAAGAAGTTGCTTCTACTTACCAAGAGCCAGAGCAGGTTCGTGAGTATTACAAAAATACTCCAGAGCAAAAATCTCAGGTTGAAGCGTTAGCTTTAGAAGAGCAAGTAGTTGAAAAGATTCTAGAAAGTGCAAAAGTGACTGAAACTGAAGCAGGCTACGAAGAAGTTATTAAGGCAGCTAACGCTCCTCAATAATACATCCTTCGAGTGACTGACATATTTCAGAACACCGACTAAACTAAGAAACAGTTACTCTTTTGAGTAGCTGTTTTTTTGCTGATAATAATGAGTCAGGGAGTGCTTGGATCGATGTTTGATTCGAATAATAGTAATGACATCATGGGCGCATTGGTCCCTATGGTGGTTGAACAGACGGCTCGTGGTGAGCGTTCATACGATATTTATTCACGTCTGTTAAAAGAGCGTGTAATTTTTATAGTAGGGCAAGTAGAAGATCACATGGCCAATCTGGTTGTGGCTCAGATGTTGTTCCTAGAGTCTGAAAATCCAGATAAAGATATCCATTTGTATATTAACTCTCCAGGCGGTTCTGTAACGGCTGGTATGTCTATTTACGATACTATGCAGTTTATTAAGCCAAAAGTTAGTACTATGTGTATTGGCCAAGCGTGTAGTATGGGTGCGTTTTTGTTGAATGCCGGTGCAGAAGGTAAGCGTTTTTGTTTGCCAAATTCTCGCGTCATGATTCACCAGCCAAGTGGCGGTGCTCAAGGGCAAGCGACGGATATTCAAATCCAGGCAAGTAATATTCAAGAAACAAAAGATCGACTGAATCGAATTATGGCCAAACATTCTGGTCAAACGATTGAGCAAATTGCTCAGGATACTGAGCGTGATAACTTTATGAGCGCTGAAGAAGCGATGAAGTACGGTTTGATCGATCAAGTATTAGAGAGCCGTGTTGCTGAATAGCATGTGGTATCAAACGAAAGTTAATGAGGCAGTCGAATGACCGACGACACTAAAGGCAAAGGCGAAGATAACGGCAAATTGCTGTACTGCTCCTTTTGTGGCAAAAGTCAGCATGAAGTGCGTAAGCTGATTGCTGGCCCTTCTGTATTCATATGTGATGAATGCGTTGATCTATGCAACGACATTATCCGTGAAGAAGTTCAAGAAGCCGAAAATAAAGGCGATTCGGATACATTGCCGACGCCAAAGGAAGTTAAATCTACTCTTGATGAGTATGTAATTGGCCAAGATAAAGCAAAAGTTGTTTTGTCAGTTGCTGTTTACAACCATTATAAGCGTTTGCAGTTTGGTGAGCGTAAGGGTGATGTTGAGCTTTCAAAGAGTAATATTTTATTAATTGGTCCAACAGGTAGTGGTAAAACACTATTAGCTGAGACTTTGGCGCGTTTGTTAAACGTACCTTTCACCATTGCTGATGCGACTACCTTAACGGAAGCCGGTTATGTAGGTGAAGATGTTGAAAATATTATTCAAAAGTTATTGCAGAAATGTGACTACGATGTAGAAAAAGCTCAGCGTGGCATTGTCTATATTGATGAAATCGATAAGATTTCTCGTAAGTCTGATAATCCGTCAATTACTCGAGATGTATCGGGTGAAGGCGTTCAGCAAGCTTTATTGAAATTGATCGAAGGTACGGTTGCGTCTGTACCACCTCAGGGTGGGCGTAAGCATCCGCAGCAAGAATTCTTGCAAGTTGATACTTCAAATATGTTATTTATTTGTGGTGGTGCTTTTGCGGGTCTTGATCAACTTATTCGCGATCGCTCAGAGAAGAGTAGTATTGGCTTCTCGGCGACAGTGAAAGGTAAAGAAGATGAGAAAGCAGTCGGTGAAGTGTTGCGTACTGTTGAGCCGGGTGATTTGGTTAAATATGGCTTGATCCCTGAGTTTATTGGTCGTCTTCCTGTTGTTGCAACATTGGACGAGCTAGATGAAGCGGCATTAATTCAGATTTTAACAGAGCCTAAGAACTCTCTTGTTAAGCAGTATCAGAAACTGTTTGATATGGAAAATGTTGAGCTTGAATTCCGTGAGTCGGCCTTAAAAGCTGTTGCTAATAAAGCAATGGAGCGCAAGATCGGTGCTCGTGGATTACGTTCTATTTTAGAAGGTATCTTGCTTAATAGTATGTATAAGATTCCATCTGAAGAGAACGTAACTAAGGTTGTTATTGATGAAGGGGTAATCAATGGAGAATCTGAGCCATTGTTTATCTACGAGTCACAAGAAATTGATAAAGTTGCTCCAGATGATGCTTAATCTCTGAGCAATATTTATTCGCTTCATAAAGAAAGGGCCGTTAGGCCCTTTTTTTTGGTCTTTTTTTCTTCTTTTCATCATTTGTCCTTGTATTTTTCCTTGATGGCCGCAATTCTAGAAGTAATAGAGTTTAAATGTGGCAGTTCCAATAGAGTATTAAGGTTTATTATGAGTCAAGATTACCTGCCGTTGTTACCTTTGCGTGACGTCGTAGTATTTCCAAGTATGGTGATTCCTTTGTTTGTAGGAAGAGCTAAGTCCATTGCTGCGTTAGAAGATGCGATGGCCAATGATAAGCGTGTCATGCTAGTGGCACAGAAAGATGCCAGTGATGACAATCCTGATGCCAGCGATTTGAATCAGGTGGGCACTATTGCAAATGTTTTACAATTATTAAAATTACCCGATGGTACCGTCAAGGTATTGGTTGAGGGCGACTGTCGAGCAAAACTGGTTGAATTGGTTGATGAAGACGAATTATTTCGTTGTAAGGCTGAGAATCTTGTAGATCCTGAATTGTCAGATCGTGAAAATGAAGTGCTTGTTCGTTCTTTAACGGGGCATTTTGAACAATACGTTCAATTGTCGAAAAAAGTGCCTAGTGAAGTTTTATCCACTATTTCAGATATTGAAGATTCTGGCCGCCTCGCAGACACCATCTCGGCTCATATCTCTCTTAAATTAGATGAGAAGCAGTCAGTTCTTGAAATGATCAACGTTACTGAGCGTATTGAGCATTTGATGGGCGTTATGGAGTCAGAAATTGACCTATTTAAGGTCGAGAAACGCATCCGTGGTCGCGTTAAAAAGCAGATGGAAAAGAGTCAGCGTGAGTATTATCTGAATGAGCAAATGAAAGCCATTCAAAAAGAACTTGGTGATATGGAAGATACACCAAATGAAATGGAAGAATTGCAGCAGAAGATTACTGACTCGGGCATGACAAAAGAAGCTCAGGATAAAACTGAAGCTGAACTAAAGAAATTAAAGATGATGTCGCCAATGTCAGCAGAAGCCTCTGTTGTGCGTGGCTACATTGATTGGATGATTGGTATTCCATGGAAAAAGCGCAGTCGCGTTAGTCACGACCTTAAAAAGGCAAAGGACATTTTGGATGCCGAACATTACGGCTTGGAAGAAGTAAAAGAGCGTGTGCTTGAATATTTAGCGGTTCAGAACCGTGTTAAGAAAGTACGTGGCGCTATTTTATGCTTGGTAGGACCTCCTGGTGTTGGTAAAACGTCTCTAGGCCAGTCGATTGCTCGTGCAACGAATCGTAAGTTTGTACGTATGGCTTTAGGCGGCGTTCGTGATGAAGCTGAGATTCGTGGTCATAGACGTACTTATATTGGTTCTATGCCAGGTAAATTGATCCAGAAGATTTCCAAGGTAGGGGTTAAAAATCCTCTCTTCTTGCTAGATGAAATCGACAAGATGGGCATGGATCAGCGTGGTGATCCAGCCTCTGCTTTATTGGAAGTATTAGATCCGGAGCAAAACGATAGCTTCAATGATCATTATTTAGAAGTAGATTATGATCTGTCAGATACTATGTTTATCTGTACTTCTAATAGCATGAATATTCCGGGTCCATTGTTGGATCGTATGGAAGTTATTCGTATTCCTGGCTACACAGAAGATGAAAAACTAAATATTGCGATTCGTTACTTATTGCCTAAGCAAATTAAGGCCAATGGATTGAAGAGCAACGAAATAACTGTTGCTGACGATAGAATTCGTGACGTAATTCGCTATTACACACGTGAAGCTGGTGTACGATCTTTAGAGCGTGAATTGGCGAAGTTGTGTCGCCGAGTTGTTAAAGCGAATATGTTGGCGACTAAATCAAGTAAAATTGAAATTACCGAAGATTTATTAGAAGAATATTTAGGTGTTCATAAATACAGCTTCGGTTTGGCGGGTGTCGATAATCAAGTAGGTCAGGTGACTGGTTTAGCTTGGACATCGGTTGGTGGTGAATTATTAACCTTAGAATCAGCGGTGACCTCTGGTAAAGGGCGCATAACCAAAACGGGTTCGTTGGGTGATGTTATGCAAGAGTCTATTCAGGCTGCATTGACTGTTGTTCGTAGTCGAGCTCAGGGTTTAGGTGTTGCTGAAGACTTTATTGAAAAACATGATCTTCACATACACGTTCCAGAAGGCGCTACACCGAAAGATGGTCCAAGTGCTGGTGTTGGTATGGCAACTGCGTTAGTTTCATCAATGACAGGCATTCCTGTACGTGCTGATGTGGCTATGACGGGTGAAATAACGTTGCGCGGTAAGGTATTGGCCATTGGCGGCTTAAAAGAAAAGCTATTAGCAGCTCATCGCGGTGGTATTCGCACGGTTATCATTCCTAAAGAGAATGAAAAAGACCTACGCGAAATACCAGACAATATTCAAGAGAACCTAGAAATCATTCCGGTTGAATGGATTGATGAAGTTCTTGATGTTGCTCTAGAAAGCAAGCCTGAGCCGTTAGTTGGTGAAATAGTGAGCAAAGAAGAGGCTCAAATCAAAAAAGATGGCAAAAGTCGTCCTAGCACCCACTAAGGTTGCTTGATGGCTGAGAGCTAGGTTGGTATAAATCTGGCTCTATAAAGATTACATTGCGAACTTAGCTCGTAAATTTAGAAATTATATAAGTGCATATCAATAAAAAGGGGATTTAGTGTGAACAAATCAGAATTAGTAGATTCTATCGCCGCTCAGGCAGACATTCCAAAAGCAGCAGCGGGTCGTGCATTGGACGCAATGATTGAAAGCATTGGTGGCGCATTGAAAGATGGCGATTCAGTAGCTTTGGTTGGTTTTGGTACTTTCTTAGTTAAAGAACGTGCAGCTCGAACTGGTCGTAACCCACAAACGGGTGAGCCAATTCAAATTAAAGCGGCTAAAGTGCCTAGCTTTAAGCCTGGTAAAGCTCTTAAAGACGCAGTTAACTAATTCAGTTAATTCCGTTAATAAACGCATCCAACGGATGCGTTTTTTTTTGGTTGCGATGAAAAGAAAGATTTGGAGATCTCATGTTGCAAAATATTCGCGATAATTCACAAGGTATTATCGCTAAAATCATTATTGGTTTTATTATTATTACCTTTTCATTATTTGGTATTGAGTCGATTGTTGCTTTGGGTAGTAGTGATTCTGCACCCGCTACTGTTAACGGAAACGATATTGAAGAAGTGGAAGTTTTACGCTTAGTTGAAGCTCAAAAGAACCGTTTCCGCCAGCAGTTTGGTGATCAATATGATGAAAGCCTTTTTAATGATGGTTTTTTACGTCAATCTGCACTTGAGCAGCTAATTGAGCAAGAAGTTGCAGTAAGTCAGGCTAAGGAATTAGGTGGCTATGTTTCTACGCAATCAATTGATAAAGCTATCTTAATCGCACCTGAGTTCCAACAAGATGGTCAGTTTTCAAGTGATCGTTTCCGTATGGTTCTTCGTCGCAGCGGTATGACGCCTCTTGGTTATCGTGAAATTTTAGCGGAGCAAGCATTAATTACTCAAGTTCAGTTAGGTACAGGCTTAAGTGATACGGCATTGCCTTATGAAATGGAACGCCAGTTAGCGTTGGAAAATGAAGTTCGTGAATTCGAATTTGTAACTTTCAATACTGATGAGCTTAAGCAAGGTATCAATGTAGAAACTCAAGAAGTTGAGGACTACTACAATGCGAACAATGATCGTTTTATGACTGAAGAAACAGTATCGGTTTCGTATGTTGTTCTTTCTAAAACTGATATCAATGCAGACATTGATGTTACAGAAGAAGAACTAGCTGAAGCTTATGATGACTATGTTTCGCAGCAGGCTGAGTTTGAAGAGCGTGATGCAAGTCATATCTTGATTGAAGTTAATGATGAGCGCACTGCAAAAGAAGCTAAAGAGTTAGCCGAAAACGTTGCGGTAAAAGCGAAAAACGGTGAAAGCTTCGCTGATTTAGCTAAAACATATTCTGATGATATTGGTTCTAAAAATGTAGGTGGTAACCTAGGTTTCAATACTCGTGGTGGTTTTGTTACTGAATTTGATGATGCTTTGTTTGTTATGGATAAAGGCGAAATCTCTGCACCTATCGAAACTGAATTTGGTTTTCATGTTATTCAGTTAAACGATATCCGAGCACCTAAAATACTTTCATTGGCTGAAAAGACAGATGAAATTAAAGCTGAATTGAAAGATTCTCAAATTGAAGCGTTATTTGCTGAGCAAGCTGAAGCTCTAGCAGCAGAAGCGTTTGAAAATGATTCGATTGAAAATTTGGTTGATAACTCTAATCTTTCATTAAAAGCACAGACCAGTGAGTTATTTACTCGCCAGCTTGGTGAAGGCATTGCGATTCATGAGAAAGTACGTGCCGCAGCTTTTGATGAGAAAGTCCTTGCTGACCGTGAATTAAGTGAGGTCATCGAAATTTCTAACAGTGAAATTGTTGTTGTTGGTTTAAATCAGCATAAAGACCCTGAAGTTAAATCTTTAGCAGAAGTAGAGCAGGCTATTAAGTCTCAGTTATTGGCTGATAAAGCGTTAACGTTAGCGTCTGAGCAAGCTGAGACATTGGCAGCTAACTTGAAAGCTGGTGAAGCAGTGAGTGCTGATTGGAAAACGGTATCCGTTACGATCGATCAACAATCTGATGCTCCAGCTGAATTAGCTACTGCAGTGTTTGCTTTACCTAAACAGCAAGGCGAAGTAGCAACTGTTAAAGTAGTTGGTGGTCATGCTGTTGCACGTCTTGTATCAGTAACTCAAGGCATTTTAGAAGACAGCGCTGAAAACAGCACTCGAATTAGTCAAGCTAAAGCGAATGAAAGTTTTTATGTTTACCGCCAGTGGGCTAAAGCGAACTCTGAGATTGAGCGCAGCGGTTCTTAATTGAATCCGCTTTCATTTGAAAGACGTTTAATTTAGACACAAAAAAGGGAGCCTATGCTCCCTTTTTTGTATCTAACGTTTAAAGACTGTTGGCTTAAAATGTTAGTCAGCTGGCTTATCTTCCATTTCTTCAAGACTCATCGCACAGCTATTAAAACCTGCATCTACATAAATGGTTTGAGCTGTAATTCCAGATGCGAGATCCGAACACAGAAACATCGCGCTGTTACCCACTTCATCAATAGTTACATTACGTTTAAGTGGAGCACGCTCTGCATTACGTTTCAGCATTTTTCGGAAACTCTTAATGCCAGAAGCCGCTAAGGTTCTAATTGGACCTGCAGAGATTGCATTAACGCGAATCCCTTCTGGGCCTAGGCTTCCAGCCAAATAGCGTACAGAGGCCTCTAGGCTGGCTTTAGCAAGACCCATTACATTGTAGTTAGGCAATGTTTGCTGGGAACCATGATAGGTGAGGGTTAATAAGCTACCGTTACGGCCTTGAAGCATGGGTCTTGCTGCTTTTGCTAGAGCAACGAAGCTATAAGCACTAATATCATGTGCTATAGCAAAACCTTCACGGGTGGTCGACGCGAGGTAATCGCCATCTAACTCGTGTCCTGGTGCAAACCCCACAGAATGAACCAGTATATCGAGACCATCCCATTGTTCACCTAAAGTTTCAAAAACTTGGTTGATCTGTTCATCGCTGGCTACATCGCAAGGTAAAACAATGGATGAACCCCATGTAGCGGCCATCTTTTCGACACGTTCTTTTAGCTTTTCACCTTGGTATGTGAAAGCAAGTTCAGCGCCTTGCTTATAAAAGGCTTCTGCAATACCTGCTGCAATTGAGAGTTTGCTAGCGACGCCTACAATAAGAACTTTTTTTCCACTTAATAAGCCCATAGGATTTCCTTGTTGTACATAATAATAAATATAAAGTTAGGCTAACGCGTTATTCACCAAAGGCCAAGTAGGTGTTGCGGCAATTAACTGTTGAGTATAACTCTCTTGTGGATTGCCACAGATTGATTCAGCTGAACCGTACTCTACGACTTCACCGTGATGCATCACTGCAATATTGTCGGCGATATGGCGAACAACATAAAGATCATGAGTAATGAAGATCATACTCAAGTTCAGTTTATTTTGTAGTTCGATTAATAAATTTAAAATTTGAGCTTGCACTGAGACATCTAAGGCAGATACCGGTTCATCGCAAATCAACAGCTTAGGTTTCAACATTAAGGCGCGAGCAATACCAATGCGTTGCTTTTGACCGCCAGATAGCTCATGTGTGTATCTTGATAAATAAGATTCGTTAAGGCCGACAAGGGCTAGCTTATTAATCGCTTCTTGAGTGCGCGTTTTCTTGGTTCCTACCTTATGAATTATTAATGGCTCAATTAATAGCTGTTCAACGGTATGACGATTATTTAATGATTCTTGAGGATCTTGGAATATATATTGGATGTTAACGGCTAATGCTTTTCTATCATTAATATCAAGAGGTTGCTGTAGTAATTCGATGTCGCCTTTATCAGCGACTTCAATGCCACAAATGAGTTTCGCAAGTGTGCTTTTACCGCTGCCGGATGTTCCTACAATTCCTAAGGTTTCTCCGGAATTTACTGTCAGTGAAATATTTTTCACGGCTTCGAAATATCGCTTCTTTAAACTGAATAAAGGTTTTGGTAAAGAATATTTTTTGTTGAGATTGTGCGTTTTTAATACTATTTCTTTACTTAGTTTTCTTGTGGGTGGCTGTTGGCATATTTCATCAAGCGAGCTTTTTTGCGACGCAAAATCTTTTAATAGGTTATTGAATCGTTCAATACGATCTTCTGGTGCTTCGGTTAATAGTTGTGATGATGGAATACTTGGTAGCGGTGTTCTTGGTGCTTGCTGTTGAGATGGGGTGCATAGTAACAGCGCTTGGCTATATGGGTGATTCGGCCGATTAAAAATACTATCAATCTCACCACGCTCAATAATTTCACCTGCGTATAGGATTAATGCTTTTTGGCATACTTGTGCAACAACGGCGAGATCATGGCTGATGAATATTAAACTGGCATTATATTTTTCTTGTAAGGCACTCAGCAAGGAAAGTACTTGAGCTTGAAGGCTTACATCAAGTGCCGTTGTTGGTTCATCGGCAATAATTAGCTCAGGCTTGCATGAAAGTGCCATCGCAATCATCACTCGTTGTCTCATACCACCTGACAATTGATGTGGGTAATTTTTATAACGCTGTTCTGGCAAATCGATGCCGACATCGGTTAAGAGTTCAACGACCTGTTTTTTAATGGTCTGTTTGCCAAGATTATTATTATGTATATTTATTTGTTCAAATATTTGAGTGCCAATAGTCATGACTGGGTTTAGTGCTGTCATGGGTTCTTGGAAAATCATTGCAATATTATTTCCGCGAATTTTATTAAGCTCGCGACTAGTTAGTGATAGTAAACTGATACCTTTAAATAAAATATCACCACTGACTACCTTTATATTAGGCTGGGGAAGTAAACGGATAATAGCTTGCGCTGTTAAACTTTTTCCTGAACCTGATTCGCCAACAAGACCAATAGTTTCACCTTTATTAATCGTGAAACTGATATTTTTTATAATCGTTATCCAATTGAAGCCACGCTTAACGGCTAGTGAAAGATCAATTACTTCTAATAACTTTTCTTGTTCAGACACCATGTTCATATTAAATACTCTTTTATAAAGGCTTAAATTGAGTATTGATTATTGTGACGGGTTCAAACCCATCCCCACTTTTTTTGGCGGCAAGGCTTTGAAA
>PAOL01000073.1 GCA_002708475.1 Oleispira sp.
CACCCAATCGCCATGGATGAAGGTCTGCGTTTCGCAATTCGCGAAGGTGGCCGTACCGTTGGTGCTGGTGTTGTATCTAAAATCATCGAGTAATTGATGATGCCTCGATAGAGTTTCTATGCTCTAACGAAATAAAGCCGATGTTGGTTAAAGCCATCATCGGTTTTTTTATGCCTTTAAAAAGTATCACTCGATATCTTCTGCTTGCTCGTCTTCTCTTTTTGCTATTAACAAGGTTCGCGATATTGCTTGTGCTACTAAAGACGAGTTTGGAGGGATGTTTATTCGTTTTTTTGTGTTCAATGAGATGCCAGAGCAGAGGGTGAATCGTTCGTGTTTTGATGAGTTTGGCGACATATTCTTCCATCGATACCTAATAAAATAGGCTTAGTGAATAAGTCGATATTAAGTGCTTGCGGATAGTTAAAAAATCACCAACAATGTAATTTGTCGTTAGGTAACACGCTGTTTTTATTGAAGTTGTAAAGTTTTCTGACGTTTTCGATTTTCTCCAGAAAAAATATAGTGTCACTCCAGCAGGCGGTAATCAGGGATGAGCAACGTGTGTGATCTAAGATTTGAATCCCCACTCCCTATTATTTTCTCCTGCCCATAGCTTGTACAAAAGCTGTGTTTGAGTTGTCCGTTGTCGTTTAAATGTGTGAGTTTTTAGGTGGCTCTATCGCTGATTGCGTAGAGGTGGAGTTGCTGATGGTGGTCAAGAAAGGATAGTAAACCGATTGAGAGTATGGCCTTTGGCCTGAAGTGTTTTTCTCATTAATCAACGATGGTTGGTGTGAAAGCAGAAGTCTCAGATATTTTAGGCTGTGCGCTTGTTCCCATGAATGGGGTCGTCACGAGAGTGTGATGATAAATAAGAGCATAGAGCTATGGCATTTCCATTTGCAGCAAGTCGCGGTGTTTGGGCAAGAGTATCAGGTTCGACTCGAGCGTTGGGTCGTCGATTGTTGCCCTTCAAAAGTACAGCGACAGTTTCTTCACATCAGGCGCTAACAACCCCTCCCGCCAACAGCCCACATTCTTTGTCTGGCGCCATCCGCTCTATCAATCAACGGCAAGAACGCAATCGCTTTCAGTTCGAAGGAATGGAACCGCGATTGCTGATGTCAGCCGATCCCTACCAGCTTGTCAGTGGTGCGGACGTGACACTAAGAGTAACGGAAGACGAAGACCAGCAAGCGTTGGTGCAACTGCTAGATAACGACAATGATTCCTCCGTGCTTCAAGAGTGGAACTTAGAGGACTTGGGAGCAAGCATTACCCTAGACGGTACTAGCGGTGAAGAAACACTTGCTCTAGACAGCAGCTTGACGGATTTGGACTCTCCACTGCTGGTGGTCTTTAACGCTCTCGGTGGTGATGACACCCTACAAACACCCGCCGCATTGATCGACGCCGTCGACAATCCCAATGCGCTTATTGATTGGACCCTGACGGGCTCAAAGTCCGGTCATGCAGATCTCGATGGCAGTGCCAATAACACCAGTGTAGTATTCTCGGAAGTTGATAACATTCTTGCCGGAGACGGTGATGATCAATTAGCTGCTCTAGCAAACAGTAATTGGCAGGTGCTGGGTGCTAACAGTTTATTGGTAAACGGTATTAATTTTAGCGGCGTTGAATCACTCAACGCGAGCGCCAACGATCAGCTCGATTACAGTGCCTATACCGGTGCTGGAGTTACAGTGGATTTATCACAGGGTTTAGCCTCTGGCTTTAGTGGTATTTCAGGTTTTGTGAATGTTGTCGGTTCAGCTCAAGATGATCTACTCATCGGCGATGGCAACATCAATACGCTGTCTGGTGGTGACGGTCACGATCAGCTGCAAGGTGGATTGGGGAATGACACGCTAATTGGCGGCGAGGGGAATGACACCGTATTGGCCGAGCGCGCGAGTGATATGACACTGCTCGACGGCAGTTTGAGTATCGGTACTGAGTTAGACAGTCTGGCGAGTATCGAGTCCGCGCAGCTGACAATTACTGGCGCCGTGGGGTATACGCTAGATGCCAGTAGTTTTTCTCTGGGCGGTGTGACTTTGTCAGGCGGGGAAGGCGGCGATTTTCTCATTGGTACTGATCAAGACGATCGTTTTATTGGTGGTGAAGGTAATGACACCATCACCGGTAATGGACAGGTATTACTAGACATCATTGTTGCTGAGCGCGATCTCGACATGACCTTGGTGCATACCAATGCAGCAACAGGCAGTGGTAGCTTGTCGATTGGACTCGGCGAAGTCGATACTTTTAGCGGTATTGAAACAGCCTTTCTTATTGGCGGCGAAAGCGGAAATCTACTAGATGCTTCTGGATTTGATAATGTCGGTGTCTTTGATGGTATCGGCATTACCCTAGATGGCGCCGCCGGGAACGATACGTTGCTTGGCTCGCAAGACGACGATTTTATCACTGGCGATCTTGGCTTGGACACCATTGACGGTAATGCGGGCAGTGATAGCTTGATCGAAACCGGCGATAACCGTTTTGTGATTCAAGATTCCGGCACCTTGGGCAGTGCGGGCACCCTCGATCGTGGGGATGGCGTCAGCGAAATTCAAACCCTGTTGCTGACCGGTGCTACTGACGGCTACTTTACGCTAATGTTTGGCGGTGAAGAAACCACCTCTATTGACTACGATGCCAGCGCCGATGAATTTGCCGTCGCGCTGAGAAGCCTGTCCACTATTCATGAAGAGGATGTCGTCGTCGACAAAATTACCGACGGCTGGCGGGTCTATTTTGTCAACAATATGGCTGCCAGCAATATTGATATGCTGGCTTTAGGGGCAACCAATACCACCGGTGTTGCACCGCTGATTTCAGCCTCGAGTGCCGGCGACAATGAAGTTCAATTAATTTCACGCTTCGGTGCTACCGCAGGCGATTTCACCCTTTCTTTTGGTACGAGTACTACCAACGCTCTAAGTTTTGACGCAACGGCAGCCCAGATTCAAGCGGAGCTCGAAGGGCTTTTGGTTATAGGTGCCGGCAATCTTGTTGTCGAAGAAACCAGCGATAGAGAATTCCGCGTTGAGTTTATTGGCGGCAGCGTCGCCAAGTCGGACGTTGATCTAATCAGCGTTAACGACAATACCGTTGATGGATTGTTTGAGGTGGTAGCCATTCGTGAGGGGGTTGCGGCTCAACTAAATACCGATGGCTCGACCATTCTTGATAGTTTTATCAGCATTGAAAAAACGGAACTCTACGGACGTGAAAGTGCGAATCTAATCGATGCCTCAGGCTTTACCGGCAATGCCTATCTTTGGGGGTGGGCCGGCGATGATATTTTAATTGGTGGGGCAGGAGTTGATACGCTCATCGGTGCAGCCGGTAATGATATTCTCGACGGTGGTGCTGGCAGCGAAAATTATCTTTTTGGTGATGCCGGTTTCGATACCGTGATTGCTCGTGGCGAAGATGGCGAGAACATGACGTTGACCGATGCCTCTTTGACTATTGGTGTAAACACCCACTGGCTCAATGAAATTGAAACTGCAGAGCTGACCGCCGGCGATGGTGGTGTTGTCGTTGACGCTGGAGATTTCAGCGGCGTGACCAGAGAGATTTATCTGCAGTGGCTAAATAATGGTAATGGCATCGGCTCAGTAGCAGGTACCGATTTTAGTTTGTCCTTCAGCAACGATGCAGCCAATCCCATTGATGTGGATTTCAGCTACGCCACCACCATTGAAGACATCTTGGAAATTCTCTCCGCGCTCGATAGCGAGCTGAGTGCGAACTTGACGACTACTGGCGCCATTAGTTTGACCGATAGCAGTGCCTCTGGCCGCACCATCAGTATTAGCAGCGTCGGAAGGTCGACCGCCGCTGCAGATTTGGGCCTTGCTGGATTGGTGGGGGTGGATGCCTCTGCCAGCTGGAGCGGTGATGGTATTGTTGCTGGGTATGTGACTTTAATCGGTGGCTCCGGCAGCGATGAACTCATCGGTACGCGGGGCAACGACTATTTCACCGGCGGCCGTGGCAGCGACACCATCCGCGGCGCAAAAGCCGGAGCCGCTGATGTAGGCGTCGATACGTTTTACGCAACTGTTGATGCTGATTTGTATCTCTCCGCTGATCGCTTAGAGATCGATACCAATAACGACACCGGTACTTTTGAAGAGACAGATACGCTAATCGGAATCGATAAGGCTGAACTGGCGGGCGGTAGCTCAGCTAACATTATTGACGCCTCTGGTTTTACCGGCGACAGCGTTATTTTGTATGGCGCGGCAGGCGATACCTTAGTGGGAACCGAAGGCAGTGCCGGCACTGCAGATGCTGAGTTTAGAATTGATATTAGCGATATTGATGTCTCAGACATGGGTATTGATGACACGGATTTGGTCAGCATTCAAGGCAGTAAGGCAACCGATAGAATTGTGCTACAAGAGGTCGGTTCATCTATCGATAGCAGTATATTCGACTACGTGCAGTGGACGGGGCATGTTGTTTTTTCCATTGAAAGCGACGGTTCACTGACGTTGGCCGCTGACTTAGTCGTGCCGCAAAGTGGCAGTAATACCGCCGACATTCAATTGTTTGCAGACGACAGATTGCACATCAGCTACGACATCAGTACTCAGAATGTTGGAGGTGATGCCGGTAACATTACACTGACCGCGAAGCACATTGTTATCGACAGCGATGCCGCGATTGATGCCTCCAGTGTCGGCGGTGAAGCTGGCGACATTGCCATCACCGCCTCAGATCTGAAAAAAGACTTCATCTTCTTTGGTTTCGCTAATGTCGACTACAACGAAGCCAGTGTCACTATTGGTGATGCCACCCTAGACGGTCGCAACGTGAGCATCAAGGCTGAGTCAAAGGCCGATCACTATCTGAAAAGTGACAGCAACCCCGTGTCAAAAGCCCTCGCCAGCGGTGTGGATGCGATTACCGGTATCCTCGAACCTTTGAGCTTATTGGTCGGCGTTGCAGTGGCGACTTCCAAGGCGGATATCAATATCGGTAGTGGTGCCGTGATTAACGCCTATTCGTTTGATGCGCACGCCGACGCCAATGCTTTTGCCAGTGCTAAACCTATTTCTTGGGTTTTGGGAATCGCTGTGGGGGTGGTGAATACACAGGCGACGCTGACAGTTGACGGAGAAATCAATACCGATCAAAACGCCAGTTTACAGGCCACCGGAGAAGCCGCTCTTGATGTGATTGCAGATGCTGGCGGTAAAAAAGAGTTGGTGGGCGGCATTAAAGTTCCGGCCGCTTTGCAGGGCGTGGCCGCGTCGGTGGCAGTGAGTGTGTTGAATAACAATACCTCAGTTAATGTGAGTGAGTCGGCGACATTAAATATTGGGGGTAACTTAACGTTAGATGCCGACTCGATTGATCGTAATCGCACCATGGCGAGATCGCTCACCGGCGACGATGGCAAGGTGGGTCTTGCGTTCAGTATCAGTGTCGAAGACACCACCACCGAGGCTTCCCTCGATGGGGTTGTCGATGTTGCCGGTAATATACTGGTCAGCGCTGAAGGTGAGAAAAAATCGCTGGACACTAAAAAGCTGTTCTTCTTACCCAATGTTGCCAATGGTGTATCGGCTGATGCCGGCGTCGGAGTGACGCAAAAAGGTGATTTGTTGGATGATGCGAAAACCAATGTCACTGACACTGCAACCAATAGTGGTGCTGCTAATACCGCTAAAACCAAAGGCGCTGCAGCTGCCGGTGCGGTAAAAAATGGTGCGCTGAAACTGTGGCAAAAAATCAGTGGTGGTGATGACGATTCATCGAAGGAAGAAAAAGAAGAGAAAAAAGACACCACCAAAAAACAAGCCACCAACAAGTTTGATATAGGCGCAGCGCTGGCTTTGGCCATTGATAACAACAGCGCAATTGCACGAATTGGTGACGGTGTTCTCGACGGCGGTGCGCGTACCGCCAACGTCGAAGCCGATGGCAATATTGTGGTTAAAGCCGTATCCAGCGCGCGGCCAGATGTTTCAGCGTCTTCTACAGTTAATAATGAAACCACCAACACCAGTGACGATCAATCGACGGCGAAATTTGGCGGTTCACTGGCCACCAACATTGGTTTGTTTTCCAATAATAGCGATGCCTATATCGCCGGTGATGCCGAGGTGGATGCCGGCGCCGAACTTACGGTGCAAGCCGACTCACTCAATGAAATCGATTGGACCAATTTATGGGGTGTCAATCTGGTTGAGCCGTTTGTCAATAATGGTGCCGACCATCTGTTTGACCCAGATCTTGCTACGCAAGAGATTTCAATCGATGAAGGCGAGACCGTCGACGTTCCACAGAGCGCCAGCTATGTAATCGATCAGTTTACCCGCTATGAGTATGTGGGAGCGGAAAACCCTAACTTGGATTTGGCGCTAACCGATTTTGATGATGCAACCTTGTGGTCTTCTCTCGGATCGCCCACGGAGGCGGTAGGCAAGAGCTTTGTCACCAACTTAACCACTTACCTCAACAGTAATCTTGGGCTTGATAATAATCTGGTGGACACCTGGACTCAGGCGACAGCGAATGGCCAAAAAGTGGCCATCGCCGGTGCCATTACCGTGTTGCTTATGGATCACGACGCCGATGCCAGTATCAAAAGTGGCGCGTTAATTAATCAAGACCAAACGATTACTGATCTAGCCGACGAACAAGATGTGGTGGTTCAGGCAAGTAGCGTTAATCACGCGATTAACATGGTGGGTAATGTTGTCTTTCCTGGTGTCGAAGGTAAAAAGCTAGACACCTCGTCAGGTAACACCGACAGCAGCGCCACACGTCTTCGCAATATTCTGAACCCGAGTTTTGAAAGCGGTGGTTTTGGAACCAAGGCCGCAGACGATGGCAGTGCGGCGGGTTTCGGTGTCGGCTATTACTCTTTCGACAGTAATGTCAGTGCGATCATCGAAGATGGTGTTGTGCTTTACGCCGATAGTTTAGAGGTTGATGCCGACAACAGTTCATTGATGGTCTCGCTCGGTGCTTCTGGTGGTCAAGCAGATAATTTGTCGATCAATGGCGCTGTGGTGGTTAACGTGGTCGACAATACCACTATCGCAAAATTGGCCAATGGTGCTCAGTTGGTGATTGGTTCGGCTGCGGTGGCCGATACGGATGCCAACGGTGCTTCGGTGTTTGTCGATGCCACCGATAGCGTCATCATGGTGGGGGTGGCGGGCAGTGTGTCGTCGTCAGAAAAAATTGGTGTGGGTATGTCGGTGGCTGCCAATGTCACCACTCGCGATACTCAGGCTGTTGTCGGTGACGCCGAAGGTGAAAACGGCACCAACAAACTCACACTGTCTTCCGCAGGTGATGTTTATGTGAAAGCCACTAACGATGGTTTTATCGGTGGTTTTGCGGTTGCCGGCGCGAAGGCATCGAGTAATCCTTTAGGCAACGGTGGCTCGCTCGATAAGCAAAGCCCCAAAGGCACCGGTGGCACTCAAGGTTCCGACGGCAGCGCACAAAGCGATAAAGATCTCACTGACTGGCAAACCAGTATGGGATCGGTTTTGGGCGAAATGAAAGGCAACAGTAAATTCCAAGATCAGGCATCGTCTACCGGTGCCGATCAGGCAGATAAGGGCCCAGGCAAGGCTCAATCGGGTGTGGCCGTAGCGGGCTCAGTGGTCGTCAACGTACAAGACGATAACGCAAAGGCCTATGTGCGAAATACAGGCGCGATCATTCTCAAGGCGGAGGCCGATCTCAATAACGATGCCGTCGACGCAACCGGTAGTTTGACGGTTGCAGCACTGGACGAGACCGATACCGTAGCAGGCGCTGGCGCGGTGGCATACGCCAAAGGTTCCAATGGTGGCTCTGGTGTCGGTATTGCCGGCGGGCTTGGGTTTAACTTCGTATTTGGTTCTGTAAAAGCTTTTGTCGAGGGAAGTACAGCGGCCAGCGGTCCCGCGATTTGGGCAGATGCAGTAAGCGTGAGTGCCAATCGCTCTGGCACTATTGTGAATGTGGCGGCGGGCTTAGCCGGAGCCCCGGGAAGCAAAGGGACGGCTTTGGCTGGATCGGTGGCTGTGTCTTTTACCGAGTACGAAATTGAAGCTTATATTGCGTCAACCAATATCGAAACCGAATCGAGTTTGTCTGTCAGTGCTGATGACAATACCGATTTGATTCAAGTCGCGGGGGCTGGTGCCTACGGTGGCAAAGCCGGTGTCGGGGCCGCGATAGCTTTTGCCAAACTGGACAACAGTGTTATAGCGGCTATTGAAAACAGCACTATTGAACACGGCAGCAACCTCAGTGTGCACGCCAAGACAGATAATTACCTACTCGATATCAGTGGCGCTGCAGGTATCTCAACCGGTGGCGAAGGTGGTGGCGGTTACGGTGTGGCCGGAACGCTATCGCTGAACTTCTTAAGTAACTATGTGGATGCCGCACTGGTGAATGTCGACATAGTGGCGGGCTCGAGTGGCAATGTCAGTGTCGAAGCGATCGACGACAGCAGTGTGATTGGGGTTTCAGGCAGCGTCGCCTTTGGTAAGTCGGTGGGGCTTGGCGCGGCCTTTGCGCTGAACTTTTTTGACAATACGATTCGCTCTCGCGTTGAAAGTAGTCGCGTTCGCAGTGCCGGTAATTTATCTGTCGTTGCCGCTGAAACGGGCAGTAATACGGTCGTTGCCATTGGCGGCGCAGGTTCTCAAAAAGTTGCTTTAGCGGGTGCCGTAGGTGTCAATCAAACCAATAATATTGTTGATGCGCACATTTCTGCCGAGCGCGATTACGACGTCTCCGGCAGGCCAATAAAAGCCGGCGCCAGTAATAGTTTAGTGGATGTTGATGGCGCCGTGACGGTAACCGCTAGCGACAGCACCGATAATGTCACAGTGGTTGGCGGGATTGCCTTTTCGAGTAAAGGTGCGGGTGGTGCAGCCGTCGGTGTGAATCTGATTGGCAATAGCGTTAGTGCCAACATCGACAGTGCCGACGTTGATGCTGGCAATGGCGGTATCGCCGTCACCGCAGCGGCTGAAAGTAGCTTGGTGAGTGTCACGGTGGGCGGTGCAGGCGCCGGTAAGTTTGCCTTTGGCGGCGCTGTATCTGTCAACGAAGTAAAGAACTCTATTCAAGCGTCGGTTACCGACTCTCGAGATTTGAACGCTGCTGATCCGTTAGGGGATGTGGCATCACTGGTAAGTAATGGCAGCATCGACATTGCGGCCGCCGATAGCACGACTATGGTTGTTGTCGCCGGCGGAATTGCCGTGGGTGGTAAGGCGGCTGTTGGTGCTGCGGTATCTACCGTGCAAGTCGACAATGAGATCAAGGCCTATCTTTCAGGGGCCAATGCCACCGCCAATGGCGGCAACGTAAACGTAACGGCCGGTTTCACACCGAAAAATTCCGATATTGATTTGGCCGCGATGGGAGTTGATGTTGAGCTGCCCGACGATGTCGACCTAGGCTCGCAAATTATCAATGTGGCGATCGCGGGCTCGGGCGCCGGTAAAGTCGCGATCGGTGGTGCTATTAATCTCAATTGGTTAAAGAATCGCGTCGAGGCCTACATCAGCGACGGCTCGGTAGTAAATGCCAGTGAGAGCGCCGCTGATGTTGATGGTGTTGTGAATGTGAAAGCGAAAGATAGTGCCAGCATTATTAGTGTGGCATTGGGTGTCGGTTTTGCGGGTACGGTGGGCGTGGGTGCTGCGGTGTCTTACAACTATATCGGTGGTGACCCCGGCAATCCTTCGCGAGAAATTCCGTCGGATCCGAGTGCGAGCGATGCCGGATACGTGTTGTCTTATATTGCCGATGCCACGGTGAATGCCCGTGAAGTGAATGTGTTTGCCGACGCTAACGCAGAAATTGTCAACGTGACGGTGGGAGGGGCAGGATCGGGCAAGGCGGCATTGGCCGGATCTGTGTCGATTAATTTCATTCGCAATGTGGTCGAGGCAAAGATCAAAGACGGCGCGAAAGTGACGGCTCTCGATGGCGTGAATGTACTGGCGACCACCAGTCCGCTGATGGTGATTGTTTCGGGCGCCGCGGCGTTTTCTGGTTCTGCCGCATTGGGGCTTGCCGCGGCAACCAACGATATGGTGTCGAGTATCGAGGCCAGTATTGAAGGCGCGGGTACGGAAGTGACTGCCAATAGTGGCAACGTGATTGTGGTGGCCAGTATTGTCGATAACGATACTTCGCCAAGTGTGACGCTGGCGCCCACCGAGTCGTCCGCGGATGCTCCGGACGCACCGCAGTTCGATGCACAAATATGGTCATTCGCCGTCAGTGGTTCGGGCTCTGGCACTTTTGCCGGCTCGGGTTCGTTGTCACTTAACTGGATTCGCAACAACATTCGCGCGCATATCTCTGACAGTGCAAGTGTAACGGCGCAGGCTGCTGACGGTAGAGTCGAAGTTCGCGCGAAAGATCTGTCCACCGTCAATTCTCTCGCCGGAGCAATATCGGGTGCCGGCACCGTCGCCTTGGGCGCCTCGATTGCTTATAACTACATTGGCGGTGATCCCGATAGTCCCGCCTCTGCGACTAAAAACCAAACCAAAGCTTACGTTAACAGCGCCACCATCAATGCGGGCGATGTGTATGTTAGCGCCAACTCATCGTCGGACATCAATAACCTTAGCGTGGCCGGCGGCGGTGCTGGAACCGTTGCGGCATCCGGAGCGTTATCGCTCAATTGGATTCGAAAAGATGTCGACGCACGCATCAGTAATTCCACCGTTAATACACGCGGCAATCTCGACGTTAACGCCGATGACGATTCGGGTATGCACTCAATTGCATTGGCGGTGAATGGTGCCGGCACAGTGGCGGCAGGTGCGGCCATTGCCTACAGCGATATCGCTAACAATATCGCCGCTGGCGTCGATCAGGGCAGCAATGTCACCGTTGCCGATGCGGCAACTGCTGGAGCCGTTGCAGGTAATGTCACCATTAGTGCTCTTTCTGATGCCGAAATAGAAACCATTGCTGTGAGCGTAGCGGGTTCGGGAACGGCGTCTTTAGCCGGATCTGGCGGCGGGAATTTAATTGGCAACAATATCAGTGCATTTGTTACCGGTGCGACCATTACCACGCCCGACAGTGTGATCTTATTTGCAGAGTCTGCTGACTCGATCAGTTCTTTCGGTGGCTCGGCTGGTCTCTCCGGCACTGTGGGTGTTGGCGGTTCGGTATTTGTAAATAAACTCTCTTCAAGCACTCGTGCAACTATTTCGAATGATTCCGTTATTACCGCGCTTGGAGTCAACGCAGGGGCCGTCGATCATTGGACAGACAATGGCGATGGCACAGAGCAGTTTTTAGACGACGACTCCGTCAGTGGTCTCGCCGTGGTGGCCAACAGCAACAACAGTATCGATGCGGTGTCGGCAGCGGCGGGTATCTCAGGTGTCGTGGGCCTAGCGGCCAATATCGTAGTTAACTTTGTTGAAACTACTACCGAGGCAAGTATTAGTGATTCCAGCGTGAATCGAGATGATGCCCGAGGTGCAACGGTTCGAGTGCTTGCTCATCAAGTGACCGACATATTGAGTGCTGGAGGTTCAGTCTCTGGGGGGCAAGTAGGTGTTGGTGCGGCCATTGATACCAATATCCTTAACAATACGACTCGTGCATTCATCGCTGATGATGCAAACGCTGATGTTGATCCCATCTACGCCAACAATTTAGAAGTCATCTCTATTTCTAAAGAAATGATTGAGACAGTGGTCGTTGGTGCAACCTTTGGTTTGTATTTCGGCGGCACCGGTGTGGCTTCCGCGGTGAAGAGTTCCTCTCGAACTGATGCCTTTGTTCGCTCTGCCCAGGTGACCACGACGCAAGCCATGGATGTTCTGGCGAGCTCCTATGTGGCCGCCGATTTTTCCGGCGGTAGCCTTGCCGGTGGTGCGGTCGGGGTGGGCGTGACAGTGGAGGTGGGCATATTCAGTGGTTCCACCAACGCCTATATTGCAGGCGCAGATATTGATGCCGGCTCCTCAGTGACTGTTCACGCTAAATCGTTTGAAGAGCTGTCCGTACTGGCGGGTTCCGCAGCGGCGGGTATTGGTGGGTTGTCGGGGGTGGTGTCTGTGATGACCACTTCATCCGATACAGCGGCATGGATTGGTGCTGATATCACCACATCACTGGACGCGCAGGTGGTTGCTGCAACCGATGTCACCGTGACTGCCGATAGTCGAACCGATATCAACAAAGATCCATTGAGTGCAGTCGGTGTTGCTGCAATTGGCGGTGCGGGTCTTGGGGCCTCGGTTGAAGTTATTGTCGTGAACAACAGCTCCAGTGCTTACGTTGGTGAGGATTCATATGTTTGGGCTGGCAATAGTGTCAATGTTCAAGCTAACGCCGACCGCAATGTTGAATCTAATGTGATCTCTTTTGCCGGCGGTGGGTTTGCATTCAGCGGAGCGGTTTCGGTTATCGTTGTTGGGGCAGGAATCGCGAGTGGAAGCCAGGCCGACGACGCTGCAGGAAGCGCGCAATCTCCAATTGATTCTGTGTTGGGTGCTCCTACCGAAGGTTACACAACGGCAACTCGCTATCAACACAGTGATGGCGTGGTGACTTTAAATGAAGGCGACACCGTTGATGCCAGTGATGGTCAGCGTTATCGATACAAGCCGGAAGGTTCTACAAGTGGTGTAAATTTGGCTATCCAAAATTACGCCGGGAGCAATTGGGAGGCCATAGGCTTGTCTCGCGATTACACTGGAGCCGCTCAAACAACCACGGGTACCACGGGCTTTATCGCAACCAATACCTCTGTCGATGTGAATGCTGGTTACGTCAATGCCGGCGCGCCAGAAAGTGGTGCAACCATCGGGCATCGCTACGAATATATTGGCCCCGGCGAAGTTATTTCAGATTGGTCACAAGTTGATTTCAGTGACGATAGTCGTTGGATTACGCTGGGATCGCAACAGAAATTTGTCGATAACTCTGAGGATAAAAAAGCAGATCGAGCTGCGGCTCTAATTTCTCGTGGAGACAGTGCTGCTAACAGCGAGGATCTATCGGTCAGTGTTGTGGGTACTACAGCGGTGCAAGGTACCTCGGCGTTCATAGGTCGCAGTGCTGAAGTGATTGCTGTGAACGGCGATATCAATGTGGTCGCCTATGAGCATGTTGATGTGGAAACCATTGTTGGCAGTGGCGCCATTGGTGCCAGTGTCAGTGTTGGGGGATCGGTTTCTGTCACGGTGCTCAGTAGTGAAACTTCGGCCTTTATCGATATCGATGCCAGTCTTAGTGCCGGTAATAACATTCGTGTATCGGCCACTTATGAGAACGATGTGCACGTGAGAGCCTATGGCGGCAGCGCTGGTTTGGTTGGTTTGGGCGCGCAAGTGGCCGTGGTTGAAGACAACAGCAATCAAAATGCTTATACCGCAAATGCTGGTAGTCATGCTGCTGGCGTGAAAATAGCGAAAGCCAATGGAGTAACCATTGAGGCCGTGGCCAACCGCAGCATCGATGCTCTGGCAAAAGGTGTGGCCGTAGGCTCGGTGGCTGCAGGTGCCGCCATTGGAGTGGTGGGTGTTGGCGGTAGCACCAACGCGTTTTTAGGTAACTTCACCCAAGTCGGACAAACCGCTGATGAGGTGGTTCAGCTTACGGTGTCGGCGGACAACAATGTCACCATCAGTGAAGATATTTGGACGGTTTCAGCCGGCATCGGAGCAGCCGCGGTCAATGTGGGAACGATAGATTACAACTCTTCAGTCAAAGCGTACATCGGTCAAAATACTCGAGCAAAAGTTAAAGGCAATGTCACCCTGCGAGCGAATGCGACGCCAGATATTGACGGTACTATGCACGGTGTCTCCGCAGGCGGTCTAGCGGTGGGGGTTTCGGTGATGAATATCACCGTTGATCCCACCGTAATCGCGTCGGTGGGACGTGCCACCAATGAAGATCACGGCAATGTTACTCTTATCGCCTCAAGCCTCAGTATTAACGCTTCGACGGATTGGGGCAATCGCGGTTACTCGGCACAGGCATTTGCCAGTGGAGCATCTGGCGCTTTGATCGGCATTAATTCCACCAACACCTCCATAGACAACAACAGTGATGTTATCGCCTTTGTGGCTGATGATTCTCAAATTACAATTTATGGCGCTGTGACCATTGGTGCATTTAACAACACTCGCCAAGATGCTGAATCGAATAGTGCGGCGGGTGGTCTGGTTGCGGCGGGTGCCTCAATATCGAACGTTGATACCAATACGGTTACTCGCGCCTATGTTGCTGACAATGTACAGCTGTCGGGCAATACATTGCAGGTTTCCGCAATCGGTGTAGATGACAGTTTTGCCAATGCAACCGCTGGTAGCGGGGGTGTTGCTGCTGGCGCGGGTGCCGAAACCAGTACCGACAATCGCAGTACCACCTATGCGGGTATTAAAGAGTCGAGTGTAGTTAACGTCGCTGCCAATACTGATGTTGTCATTGTGGGGGGGGCCTCGAATCATGTGGATACCGATGGCGTGATCAATGTTGCCCAGGGAGAGACGGTAGATATTACCGAATCGACCAACGCCAATGCAGCTTTTGGTACCCGCTATGAATATGTTGGCGATACGCTTGAGGCCGATTATACCTCTGCCTATAGAGCGCTAGTTGATCCACTACTTCCCTATGATCCGACCAACCCAGATGCCAATACCACCAATGTCTTGGACATTGACGATGGCGCTACGGTAGATGTGTTTTCCAATCATCCTGGCGGTGGTGAAGGCGGTTATCGCTATCAATACCAAGGCAGTGGCTTGAATAATGTGGCCATGTCTAGCATCGATTTTGATGGCGCGGGCTGGGTCAAAATTAGCGCCCTGAACGAGCCCGATTTTACAACTCAATCAGGATCGGTGAATGTCTTTAATGGCAATACGGTCGATGTTCTAGTGGGGCATAGTGGAAACGGCTTAGTCGGACAGCGATACCAATTCATCGGCGCGGATGATCGTGGTGATTACTTTGTTAGCGATACCGCTACCTCAGTCACAGAGGATATTGATCAAGGTGACACCGTAGATGTTGAACAAGCGGACGGCTCGGTACAGCGCTACCGCTTCAATTTAGCGGCAGCGGAATCCAACTTACAGCTAGTCGGTGAAAACTTTGCTAATGCTAGCCGTTGGACGGATGTGGGGAATTTTACACTGTCGGATTCTGTCAACTTAGCAACTGAGAATTTTGGCAATAATTTACGTTGGACTTTACTGGGAGAGAGCCGCTCTACGGTAGCCGCTATTGATTTAAGATCAGAAGACTTTAGCAACGAAAATCATTGGCGAGTGGTCGGTTTGGTAACCGGTGCCGGTGAGGTTCAGGTGAAGGCCGAGCACTTGGCAAAATTCAACGGAAAGATCACTGTTGGGTCGGGTGGGGCATTGTCGGGCAGCGGTGCTGTGGCAGATCATGTTGTGACGGCTGATGTTCGAGCCGAGGTTGGGGCTTCAAGTAACATCACTGCACGTAATATTGATGTCGACGCTATCAATCGCGTTGAGAAAAACTGGCTGTCTGGTGGTGCAGATAATATTCGCGGCACGACGGGCGGACTCGTTTCTGGCGCAGGGGCGAGCAGCGATATTCTATTGGATACCAATACACAAATAGTGATTGCCGATGGTGCTGTACTCAATGTCGTGGGTGATGAGATCAACCCAGGCGACCTATCTCTCGACGCACTAAATGACTTTGTTGTGAAAGACAAAGTATCGATGATTACCGGTGGCGCTCTGGCAGGCGCGGGCGCCAACATCACCATCGACACCACCGAAGATTTAGCCAAGGTAACGATTGGTGCCGCCACGCTCTCGGCTCTGGGGGATGTCAATATCTCCGCTAGAGGCGTCGGTGATTTTGCCGGTCAGCTAAATCTGGAAACTTACGGTGTTGGTACTGTATCCGTGGCCAATACCAGTATATTGATTAATCCGCTAAACGAAGTGCTATTCGCCAATGGTGCAGCAGTCACAGCGCTGGGCGATCTGAATGTGTCGACGGGTACGAATACGAATTTTGAGCGTGACCGATACACTCTCGATGCTAAAGCAGAGAGCTTTGCGGGAAGCGCAGTACCACTCGACAGTATTGATGCCAATGCGATCATTCATCAAACCAATACTATTACCGTGGCCAGCGGCGCCAATCTACAGTCGGCGAGAGACATAAAGTTACACGCGGAGCGTCTGGGCTTTGCCGATCTTGATGTTTTGGCGAAAGGGGTTAACTGGGCCTCAAGTATTGCCGATGGGATTAATAGTCTCACTGGCGGCGGAGCCGAGATGTACGATGGCTATTCTGACTTTGATGCGTTAGGTCGAGTCGTTATTGAATCTGGTGCACAGCTGCACACGGGTATTAAGCGCAACGTTGAATTGGTGGTGAATAACCTATTTGCTCCCTTGACTGAAATTCTAGCCGGTGATGATACCTCCAACAATAATCTCAACTACGCCACCGACGGTGTGGCTATTAGTATTGGCGAAAAGCCGCTCAACTCGACCTTAATCAATGAGCTGCGTTTTGCGGAAACGCAACTGCGACAATATGGGGATGACAATCCAGAGCTACGCGCCTACTACATCAGTGAAGTGGAACGCATTGAGCAGGAGCTGGCTTCTCAAGGGCTGCTAGAAACGCAAGTGGTCAACGGCGAAGTGATCACGGGTGCCGTAGAATACGATGCTGCACTCATTCGAGTGCTACCGATCTGGGCGCAAGCGGGTGTGATTGACGTTCGAGCCGATAGCTTAACCGGCGGTGGCATCGTCGATGCTCCCAGTGATGCCAGTGTTAATATCGTCAATAACACCGAAGCCTTTCTTGAAATTGAGGGAATCATTATTCCCGAATCAAATGGTGGGCTCTACCTCAATGGCAATATCACGGATACGCACAATACTCTTCAGTTGACCAACAGTGCGAATAGCGATCCGACGATCTCTATTGCCAATACCTTTGATTTTTCTGGGAACAGTAAACCTCCTGCCGCAATCTCTATCGTCGGCAATGTGGATAACTTGGCGGGTCAATTAACGATCGCCAACCCCGAAGGTGATATTGAGATTTTCTCTCAAGTTCGCGCTAAAAACATGTCGATAACCGCCGGTGGTAATGTGCTGATTCAGGGGGTAAGCCAATACACGGTTGGCGGTGAAACTTACTCTCGACTCAATGCCTACACCAGCAACGGACAATCCGCTTCGAGTCTTTCTGATTCGGATTTACAGGACGAGTTAACCAAATACCAAAGTGGCGTGAATCTATACGGAGAAAAGATCTCGATCGATGCCGAGTTCATTAATCTCAACGGTGTGATTCAGTCCGGAAAAACGGATTACAACATTGTGATATCTCCGTTGGTCATATTGGAGATTAGCCAGATTGGCAGTGGTGCAACTGGCAAGGTGCTACTCGAAAGTGTCAGCAATGACGAGATCAAGGCCTATTACAATACCGCCACAGGAAAAATCGAACTGCAAGAAGTGAGCGTCGGAGGAGGGCAGGTAGAGCTCATTGGCCACATCCTCAATTCGGGTTACGGTCGTATTGATGTGCTGGCAGGTTACGGCAATATCAATGTGGTCAACCAATCCATTTTTGATATTGTCGTTAATCGCTTAGACGCGTCGCAAAAAGGTAGTGGTACGTTACTGATTGCCGACAAAGCCAAAGGTTCTTCGGCTAATCCTGAAGTTACCCTCTATCAAAATGCGGATTTGGGTACGCATAGCTACAGTACTGCCAATGGTTGGCGTTACGGCTATTCGGTCGATGTTCAAGACGCAGAACGTCGCTATCTAACCGTTGCTAAAAGTGGTTGGTTAGGTATTGATTTCCTTGCTGCTGATCCCCCCAATACTTATTGGGATAGCACCGAGCGCATTGGCGGACCAACTCTTGCCGATGAGGGGCCCTACTATTACAAGGTTGATGGGGCCAATGTTGATCCCTACATCTATTCCAATAAAACGGTTTCCGATCGTGTCGAAAATTACAAAGAGCATTGGACGACCAGTACTTGGTACGGCAAGAAAACCTATTACACCAAATACACACAAGAGGAATTCACAACCACGACGCACACGCATACCGTCAAGGCCGATTACGATGTTGAGATCAATTTTATTGGTTACGAGCAAGGCACGGTTAATGTCACCTCCATGATTCCGGGAGCGGATGTCATTATTGCGGGCCCCATATTGAACGACACAGGAATGATCAATGTTCATACCGAAGGTGAAATCGTTCAGCTCAGCGCTTCAGGGTTTCTCAACGGGCAGAAGATTTCGTTGGATGCTCGTGAAGGCATTGCCAATGATGGATTTGCACTGCAAACCAATCTGTCTGATCCCGTCATCAATTTTGATGCTGATTTGGGTGAAACTGAGTTCCTCAATACAGAAAATTTTGATTACCAAAGTCAGGTTGGATTAGTTGCGACCTTAAATGTAGGTGAGCGAGTTCGTGTCGATCCTGGTCACGGTAATGGTGGCGATCAAGGCTATGTCTATCAGTACATCGGCCAGCAAGTTTCTAATATCAATCTAAATGCTCAGAATTTCTCCGACAGTAATTTATGGAAGCGTTTAGCGCAGGAATCTCAAGATCAAGTCTCTGTTGGTGATGAAATCTATCGCTATATCGGTGAGCCAGCGCAAGTCAATCTCGCCTCTACAAACTTCTCAAATGGTTCTTTGTGGGAAAGGGTCGAAGTCATCACTCAATTGTCCGCCACTTCGGAATACGGCGATATTAATATCGATGAATTGAGTGGCGACCTTAATGTTGCAGAAATTACCGCGCTGCGTGGCGATGTGAGCCTGAATGCCGCAGGTGGTATTTATGTTGCTCAAAATGACAGCGGCTTCGAATTGGGGCGTGTGCAAGGTGGCGCCATCAGTTTGACGGCGGAGCAAGGTGGAATTGGTCAGTCAGAAGCTCTGTCGCTGACGTTGGATACTGGAAACACACGGGCGGATACGCTCACCGCTGTGGCGTCGAAGAGTATCTATCTAGTTGAAGAGTCGGGGGATCTTCGATTGATGGGTACCAACCTAAATCCCGCTCCAGATGAGGTCGCTACGCAAGGCGTTATCTCATCTCTGGGTGATGTGTACATTCGCGTCGCCGATGGCAGTTTGATTGATGGTGACGATCAATCCACCGTCGATACCCGAACCGAAGAGCAGCTGCGCAATGGCGTGTGGGCGGATTTGGGATTAATTGAGTACAGCAATCCGGATGCTCAAATTGGCAGTTTGATTGCCGGCGATAGTTATACGGTTGAAGTGGATGGCGATCGAGTCTATCTACTTGATGGCGGTGTTCGAGTTAATTTGGCGGCCACAACCGATGCCAAATCGCTGCATCGATTGGTGTTTGGAGTCGGAGATTACGACTACATTACCATCGATGCCAGTACAGCCGGGGTCGACGCAGATGATAATGCGCTGTTGCTGATGGGGCACAGTTTTACTGGCGGAGAGACGATTACTTATCAAATGCTCGGTGGTGTCGCCGCCAAGCAAGCTCAAACGCTGGAAGATTTTGGTGCAGTGAAAGAGGCCGAATACGATGCCTATTGGCAGTATCGTTTGTCGTTTGATGGTAACTACGATGCCAACCAAAAGATCACTCTCAGTGACGACGAGAAGAACATTTATTCCTCGTCGCCCTACAATTTTGATGCCGATGCGATCGCCGCATTAGAAGCTAAGCGAACGGCTGAGTACCACGATCTGCACGCTCGTTTTGGCAGCCTAGGTGACACCTATGATGAAAACTATCGCTATGAGCTGACGACTGCTGAGCGTGATTCTGTTCTGGGCGGTATAAAAGTCTGGACTGCGGATGATTTATTGAATCTGATCAGTGCCGGTTTGTTGATGCCCATTACCGATACCCAAGCGGACATTGAAAATCTCAATATCTCCGCTGAAAATGGCAACATCACACTGATCGCCAACAACGCTAACCCTGATGAGCAAGCCAATGTCGGGGCATCGGTTGGCTACCTATTGATTGAAGTGGATGGCACTTTTGAACCGGAAGAGCGGCAAGCGCTAGCGGCGGCTGAGCGAACCGACATCAGTTTCCTTGCAGCAGCACCAATTGATTTAGAAAATATTAATTTCATTCACAATTTGGGCGATGACGATCAAATTGTGAGAAACGACAATGTTGATTGGTCGTCGCCTGCCGGTGGTGGGTTTAAAGCTGGCATGCTGATTCAAGTCTTCGGAAACTCTGCCAATGCCGCCGACGATGGCGTCTATTTCAAAATTGGCTCAGTCAGTGGAGACACCATTACCTTGGTCGATGGCGATTTACTCAAAACTGAAGCCGGTGTCGACGTGCAAATCGCACAGATTATCCCCAGTGCGAGTGTGACAATCGATGCAGCGGCGACTATTGACGTCGGCGCTAGAACAATCAGTCGCAGTGATCCCGGAAGTTGGACCCAAGAGGGGTTGGTCGCAGGGCAAGGGATTCAGCTGGAATACCGATACGTTGACGACGATGATGAGCAACAAGTCGCTCGCTTTGATGCGATTATTTCGTCCGTAACGGACGATGTGATTCAAATACAGCCTAATGATCACCTAATCGACATTGACCCAACAGCGCTAACCGTCAAGGTTACCTATGCGTCTACCATCAACTTCATTCGTATTGATTTGCGGGATGATATTGATTTAAACGCTGGCGGTGAAATCAATGTTACTGCTGACAATAACGCCTATCTAGGTTCCGAGAGTGATCTGCGCATTGGTGAAGTGAATGCCGGCGATTCGGTACGAATCAAAACCAAAGGCAATATTGTTAATGCTGGTGGCGCCAACGCTACCAATGTGTCTGCCACTAGCGTCATTCTCGAAGCTGGGGATGGTGGCATCGGAGGCTCAAGCGCCAGTAACATGTTCTATGTCAATCTAGCCGATGATGGCATCTTGACGTTACGTGCTAAGCAAGATGTCTTCGTGACCGAGCGCGATAACAATATGAACTTGGGCACGATTTATTCTCAATCCGGTTCAGTAAATCTCTTTACGCTCAACGGATCTATCGTTGATGGTCTTAATCATCAGTACGCCAATATCGCTGCAGGCACGGCGATCAATTTGTCAGCCAATGGCGGAGATATTGGCGAGGGTGATCTAGATTTTCTTGAAATCGATCTGTCTTCAAGTGCCGTTATCAAAGCTAGTGCTACTGGAGATATTCACCTCAAAGAAGTTCTCGGCAACATGAATGTACATGTGGTTGAGGCCGGCGGTGATGTGTCTTTGTGGGCCGATCTAGCCATACTCGATACCATGGATGCCGATGGCTCTGTGGTGGGCAGTGCACTGGCTGGCAATGATGACAGCTTAGTGATGGCCGATGTCATTGGTGAGAACATTACGCTGCATTCAGAAAAATTGACCATTGGTATTTCGGGCAACGACCTAGATATCGATTCCAACGCTGGCGTCGATGTAAACGACGGTACCCTCACAAGCTACAGTGCCAACAACTCGTATCTGATCGAAGTGTTTGGAGATCTATTCTTGAACACGGTTGGAGCGGGTGATTCTGGAAGTTTAGGCGGTACCTATACGGCGTTTATTCTCGGTGCTCAGGCGATTCTCAACGGCAATGCTAATCCTACGGCTTCCAACGTTTCTTCAGGTAAGGTGCGGCTATTTGCTAGTGGGGATATTGGCGCAGAGCTTAAGCGTTTGCAGACCTCCGTAGGCTTCCTTGAGGGTAACTCCATTGGTGGCGATGTGTGGGTGACTAATACTGGCGCCTTGCAAGTGGGCGGGGTTTCCTCTGGCGGCGAAGGCGTTGAGGCAACTGGCGGAATTTCTTTGATCGCTAACAGCCCAATCACCATTGCTGAAAATGTGACCTCGGATGCGGGTTTACTTGAAATTCGTGCCAATGAAGATGGCGCGGGTGATAACGATGCTGACGATATTGTGGTGAATACAGGAATTCTGATTACCGCAAAAGACGGCTCTGTTCTGATCGAAGCCGCCGATGGCTTTACCTTGCAAGCGTCTGCGATTGTTTCTGCCACGGATCGAATTGACATCGTCAGTATCGATGATGGAACTGACTCACTGGGATCTGATATCACCATTGATGGTGCTCTTCGAGCGCAAGCAATCGGTATCACAGGCAGTGCTTCAATCGATCGCGTAGTTGTCAATGGCGAAATTACCGATACCAATGCCGCGACCGATGGAGATACTTCGATTATCGAAATTGATGGTGCTGGCGGTGATGATCAAATCACTCTCAGTGCGCAATTGTTGCAGGGGTACACTCGAGTCTTGGGGGGTAGCGGTACCGATCAGCTGTCTGTGATTCGTCTGCACAGTCGTGATGAAGCCCTAGATTTGGATGGCGGTAATGACGGCGACAATTATTACATCGAAACACGCAACCTCGATGATGACGGCGTGACTCAGACCGATTATCTCATCAACGTATTCGACACGGGTGGCAGTGGCATTGATCAGCTGGTGGTGGATGGCACTGCTGATAAAGATCTATTCTTGATTCGCGAGAACTTCATCGCCCGAATGCACGGCAGCGCATTGACCTACGAGCAGCCTGGCAATGAAGCGGTAGAGCGCATCAATTATGACGGGTCCATTAACGGTGATCTGGCCGGCGGTATCAGTGGCATCACTATTAACGGATTGCTCGGCGAAGACGAGTTCTTTATGGACGATACCTCAACCACTTTCACTGTAGACGGTGGGTCAGGTGATGATTTGTTTCAAGTCGGGCAAGTCTTTGGGCAACTCCCAGGAGCGGCACAAGGTGTTGCGCCCGGTGATGAAATCGAAGGCACCAATATTACTCGTGGCTTCTTGAGTACCGGTATCAGTCACGAAACGACTTTAATCGGTGGCGATGATAACGATCAATTCTCGGTGTATAGCAACAAGGCTACCTTGTACATGCAAGGTAATGATGGCAATGACAACTTTGAACTGCGCGCTTTCATTACTACTAACGATCTCAATGTGAATGCAGGAGCCGGTGCCGACACGGTTGAATACAACATCAATGCGCCCGTCTTCATCGATGGTGGCGATGGTTTCGATACCGTGACCATAATCGGAACCGAAGAAGACGATGTATTCCTGATCAACCAAGACGGAGTCTTTGGTGCTGGTCTTACGATCGATATAGAAGGCAGCGAGTTGATCCAGGTGGATGGCTTAGAAGGCAACGATACCTTCTATGTACAGGGCACTCAGGCGGGAACAACCACCAGTTTGATTGGTGGGAATGGCAGTGATGATTTCATCATTACCGGTGATGTGGTGTTGCCGGTTGCGGGTATTGGCACGCCGGACAAAGCCATCGGCTCTCTCGACGGTACGCTGTTGATCAATGGTGCCGAATCTGATGAGCAGCGAGTCTTGCGCCGAGCGGTGATGTTGCCGTCTGAGACCGTCACTGATGCGATTGAAATCGAAGATCTCACCAATGAAGTTCTGCACACCGATGAACTCATTATCTTCCGTGATCACGCAACCGATGATGAAGTCGGTACGATCACTTCGACTCGAATCACTGGCTTCAACATGGCCGACATTAACTACACCGGTCTCGAGGTGGTTGAGGTCCTTCTTGGCGAGCATAATGATACGGCAACCATCGATACGTCTGCGGTAATTCTCTCTGGAGCGATGGAGTTCCTAAACGGTGATGAGATTAAGCGCCAAGACTTTGTTGATTGGTTTGCAGAAGGTTATCGCATTGGTGATGAATTGGTTGTCGAAGGGGCTGGTGCCAACGACGGTAATTACTTTATTAAAGCCATGTCCTCTGACGGGCAACGCATCACTCTCGACGGTGCCAATTTCGGCAACGATATCGCCGACATAACCATTACCAAAAAATTGCCCATTACAGTTGTGCATGGCGGCGGCAATCAGCTGTTATCCTCGGGTGAAATGGGTGGTGATACCTTGCGTGTCATTGGCTCTGGCTATGGTGATGGCAACAATGTGCCGCTCATTTTGTTGGGTGATACTACCCAAAATGGCAGTCGCTATACCGATGACCGTTTCAATCCGCTGACCTCTCAGGCGCGAATCTTCCAAAACTCGGGTAATGATGTGATCGACGCTTCCGCATCCCTAGTGGGAGTGACGATGTACGGAGGCGCTGGTGATGATGTGTTGATTGGCAGTTTGGCCAATGACCATATGTTCGGCGGATCGGGTAACGATTCACTCTCGGGGCTGTCTGGAAATGATCATCTCTACGGCGACTCGGGTATCAACCTTGATCTGTCGCAGCGCACCAGTCTCAGAGAAACAAGTCTTGATGCCGTATTGTTCGTAGTAACCGCCAATGACTCAACAGACCCCGTCAGAGACGACTTGATCGCGGGCAATGATTTTATTTCCGGCGGTACTGGACAAGACATCATTTTGGGTGACCACGGGGTTATTATTCAGCAGCGCAATAGCTTCCCTGATGATCTGCGATTGTTTACCACCGGCAATGTCGTCTCGATGGAA
>PAOL01000074.1 GCA_002708475.1 Oleispira sp.
CTCAGAAGTGAAACGCAGTAGCGCCGATGGTAGTGTGGGGCTTCCCCATGTGAGAGTAGGTCATCGTCAAGCTCTTATTCTGAAAATCCCCGGTCACTTCGTGATTGGGGATTTTTTTTGCCTGTAAGAAAGTGGTTGTGGAGCGAGCGCTTTTAAACGACCTATGTCATAATTAAAGAATAATTATTCCCAGCTCTGAGCGGATATCTCAGGGTGTGCAGCTTGAAATAGTGGAGCCTTAAATGAGCCAAGATAACTTAATCATATTTGATACGACGATGCGCGATGGCGAGCAAAGCCCTGGTGCGTCCATGACGAAAGATGAAAAAATTCGTATCGGTAAGGCCCTCGAAAAAATGAAGGTTGATGTTATTGAAGCGGGTTTCGCTGCAGCCAGTCCTGGTGACTTTGAATCCATTCAAGCGGTCGCTGAAAATGTTAAATACAGCACTATCTGTAGTTTAGCTCGTGCGGTTGATCGTGATATCGAGCATGCAGCAGAAGCACTTAAAAAAGCTGAACGTGCACGAATCCATACGTTTATTGCAACATCCCCTATTCATATGCAGCATAAATTGCGTATGGAACCGGATCAGGTTATCGAACGTGCTGTTTATGCGGTTAAAAAAGCCCGCAGTTTTGTCGAAGATGTAGAATTTTCGTGTGAAGATGCAGGTCGTTCTGAGGTTGATTTCTTATGCCGCATTATTGAAGCAGCGATCAATGCAGGTGCTCGCACAATTAATATTCCTGATACTGTTGGTTATGCGATACCTGATGAATTCGGTGCGACGATTAAAACCTTAATCGAGCGTATTCCAAATGCTGATAAAGCGATTTTCTCTGTTCACTGTCACAATGATTTAGGTTTAGCTGTTGCTAACTCATTAGCGGCTGTTGCTAATGGTGCGCGTCAGGTTGAGTGTACGATTAATGGCTTGGGTGAACGCGCCGGTAATGCTTCTTTGGAAGAGTTGGTCATGGCAACTCGTACTCGCCATGATTTATTTAATATCTCTACGGGTATCGATACGACTCAAATTGTACCAACATCTCGCTTAGTTTCTTCAATTACAGGCTTCCCTGTGCAGCCGAATAAAGCCATTGTTGGTGCAAATGCTTTTGCTCATGAATCGGGAATTCACCAAGATGGTGTTTTGAAGCATCGTGAAACCTACGAGATTATGAAAGCTGAAGATGTAGGTTGGGGTGCGAATAAAATGATTATGGGTAAGCACTCAGGTCGAGCTGCTTTCCGTAGTCGTTTAGAAGAGTTAGGTGTAACTTTTGATACTGATGAATCTTTGAATAATGCCTTTGCGCGTTTTAAAGAATTAGCAGATAAGAAACATGAAATCTTTGATGAAGATCTACAAGCTTTGGTATCTGAAAGTAATGCCAAAACGGCAACTGAGCGTTTTAAGCTGGTTTCTTTAAGCGCAAATAGCCAGACGGGTGAAACTCCAACATCTGAAGTTGTTTTGAATATGGATGGTGCTGAGAAGAAAGCTAAAGCTGAAGGCAGTGGCCCAGTTGATGCTGCTTTTAAAGCGATTGAAGATATTATTGATTCAAAAGCAAGTTTGCAGTTGTATACAGTTAATGCGATTACTGAAGGCACGGATTCACAAGGTGAAGTGACTGTTCGTTTAGAAAAGGGCGGTCGTATTGTGAATGGTAGTGGTGCAGATACTGATATCGTTATTGCATCTGCTAAGGCTTATATTTGTGCATTAAACATGTTGATGGATGATCAAGCCCGTCAGCATCCACAAGCTGAAGGTGTTTAAGCTTAGGCTTAAATACCAAGTTTTTAAGTGCAGAGCTTATTATGTTAGAACAGCAGCGTATTGAATATTTACAGGCAATGGGCATTCAGCTATGGATGCCTCGTAAAGCATTGGATCATGCTGCTGAACCTAGCTGGTTAGCCGAAAATTCTGATACTCAGTCTGCTTCTGAAATAGCCGCTGGAGCCAACTTTCAGGCTGGCCACGCGGCAGACTTATTGGCTGATATAGGGTCTTCTAATGCTTCGGCAGAAGTTACTTCTCCTCGATCTTCTCAAAATTCTGAGCAGGTCATATCAAATGGACCTGTTGACTCTAATAACCAGGCTGCAGTATCAGAGCCCGATGTAATAGAAGCATTGGTGGTTGATTTAACAGTTCCAACTTTTGAACTGTATTTTGCTTTGTGGCCTTGTGGGATTCTATGGGTTTCAAGTAAGCCTTTTGAGCAAGCAGATCATACTTTTCAAACTGCGGTTAGTTATTTCCTATTAGAAAATGGTGTGCCTCAAGCTAGTTATTCACAGTTCAAGTGGCCTTATATCGAAGGCAGTAGTGAAGATCAAAGTATGGCCGTTGCATTACGTGCATTAACTGCTCAGTGGGAATTTATGAGTGGGCAGGGAGCTCGTGGTTGGGTGTCGATGGATGATTCAAGTTTAGAATGGTTAACTAAAGTAACCGCTAAACCGTTATTCTCGGTTTCTAGTTCAGGTGATCTTTATTGCTCTGCTGGAAAAAAACAACTTTGGAAAACCCTGCAAAACCTTTCTTTAATTTCAGTTTCTTAATCCCATATGCCAATACGAATAATGCAAGAAAGTGATCTTTCAGCTGTTATGATCAATGAAAATAATGCTTATGAATTTCCTTGTTCATTATCTAATATGTCGAATAACCAAAAGCGTTATTACTGTGTTGTTTTTGAGGCTGGCGTAGAATCAAATAGCCCAGGTGAAATTTTAGGCCATGCTATTTTAAGTACGGTCGCTGATGAAGCGAGTGTTATTAATATTGCAGTTTCACCGAAAGCACAACGCCAACGTATTGGTTATCAGTTAATGGAAAATATTTTGCAGCATGCTCAAGATAAAGGGTGCGTTGAAGTATTTTTAGAGGTCAGGGAATCTAATAGGCCTGCCTTTACGATGTATCACCAATTTGGTTTTAACGAAGTGGGTGTGCGCCATAATTATTACCCTAGTAAGCAAGGGCGTGAAGATGCAATTTTACTGGCTAGCTACCTTTAATAGTTAACAGGCTTATTTAGTTTCTAGTAGGGTGCTTCTGTAATTTTCTTTGAAGTGTTCTTCGGTGCATTCCTAATGCACGAGCAGTGGAGGATACATTACCTTCGTTCTCATGAAGAATACGCTGTATGTGTTCCCACTCTAGTCTCTCCACAGACATTGGACTGGCTTCAATGGTTACTTCTTCTTCTGTGTTATCTTCAAATGCTCTTAAAAGTTCTTTCACTGTAGCGGGTTTATGCAAATAGTTGAACGCTCCCTGCTTTATTGCTTCTACTGCGGTAGGAATGCTGGCAAAGCCAGTGAGTATGACAATTCGAGCATTAGGGCTGAATGACAGTAATTGGGATATCAGATCTAAACCAGAATCTTTTCCGAGTCGTAAATCTAAACTTATCCAATCAAAAACATCTTGCTTAGCCGCTTCAATTGCTTGTTCAGAAGTCATTGCCACTGTAGTCATATAGCCAAGACGAGTTAAACTTCGGCTAAGCACTTGAACGAAATGTTCTTCATCATCAACGATCAAAATTCGTTTGCTGTGAGTGGGGGTTGGCATTATTCGCATTCGTCCTTATAGGGAAGTCTCACAGTACAGGTTGTTGAGCCATCTTTGTTTGCCGCCAAATGAACTTGGCCATCAAACTGTTCAATGCTGGCGTTACTTAAGTAGAGCCCCAATCCCATTCCATGTGCTTTGTCGCTGGTAAATATATGATTTTGTTTTAAGTGTAATGAGGCATTGGTATCGGGTTGGGTGATGGTGAATTGCCAAAAACCATTATTAATTTTCGATGATAATAGTATCGCATCAGCGCCCGCCTGAGCAGCATTATCCAATAGATTCAACACGGCTTGGTCAAGTAATGGAGATTTTCGGATGTAGGCCAGTTCTTCAAAGTGGCTATTAGCCCAGAGCGCATTCGGTTGGCTTAAGCGCCAGCGATGAAGTAAGGCGGTTAACCATTCGTTTGCGTTAATATATTCGTTGCAATTATGTATTCCTCGCCCTGCAAGAGATAGGCGTTGCAGTGATTGGCGACAAAGCATAACTTGCTGATGTAATAATTTAGTGTCTTCAATTTGTAAGTCGAAATTATGCTCAAGGCTATCGTTTAGTAGCATTTCCATTGTCATTAATGGTGTTCCCATTTCGTGTGCGGTGCCAGCTGCTAATGTCGCAATGCCAATGAGTTGTTCATTCTTTAATTGCTTCTCTCTTAATTCAATTAACTGTAAACGTTTCTTTATTCCTGCTTCCATGAGAGCAGGAATTAAAAGACTTAATGCAATCGTACTAATAACAAACGTTAACCACATGCCGGCTAGATGCCAATAAATAAAATAGCCCTGTGAATCCCCGGCTAGGTGGTGTCCTGGCATTGAGCTTTCAATAGGAATATAAAATTGAGTGAGTAGCGAATAATCGGTAATGCAGACAATGGCAATAAACCATACCCAAGTCTTACTCAAGTTATAAGCGGCAATAACGACAAGTACTAAGAAATAAGAAATGAGCGGGTTACCTGCTCCGCCAGTGAAATAAAGAAACAGGGTAATGATTTGAGTTTCAACTAATAAGTGTACAGCCAAGTGGCTGGCAGTCAGTCCGTTTCTGCTTTGATAGAAGCCAACTAATAAAAGGGGGATGTAGCTTGCAAGAATAAACCAAGTCGCATCTTCCGGCTCAAAGTGATTAATTTCTAAGTAGCCAACAAAGGCAATAAGCAAAACTGCAATGACTAAACGCAAGGTGGATAGGCGAGCTAAAACAAAATTTAGATTGCTATTTAGATTGGATAACGCCGGATTACGCATAAATTACATAAGTCTCGTAGATTGCTCACTCATTATTATACGGTGTTGGCGAGTATTCTGTATAATGCCAATTTTGATCCATATCATAGGCAATACGCAAAATGAGTCAGTTTGCAGAAGAAGTTGGAAAACGTCGTACATTTGGCATTATTTCCCACCCTGATGCGGGTAAAACCACCATCACCGAAAAACTTTTACTACTAGGTAATGCTATTCAATTAGCAGGTACGGTGAAGGGTAAAAAAACTGGCCGTATGGCAACATCGGATTGGATGAAAATGGAGCAGGATCGCGGTATTTCGATTACGACCTCTGTGATGCAATTCCCGTATAACGATCGCATGGTCAACCTGCTAGATACACCCGGGCACGAAGATTTCTCTGAAGATACCTACCGTACATTAACTGCTGTCGATTCTGTATTAATGGTGATTGATGGCGCTAAGGGCGTAGAAGATCGAACTATTAAACTGATGGATGTATGCCGCTTACGTGATACGCCTATTTTCACCTTCATTAATAAAATGGACCGCGAAGTACGCGACCAGATTGATGTATTGGATGAAGTTGAATCCGTACTGAATATTAAATGCGCCCCTATTACTTGGCCTATCGGTATGGGTAAGGCATTTCGCGGTGTGTACAATCTTTATACAGATACTGTGCATTTATTTCAGCCGGGACAAGCGAGTGTTGTTCCTGACGATGTGCAGATTCAAGGATTGGATACTGATGAAGCGCGAGCAGAGCTTGGCGCTGATTTGGTAGATGAATTGATTGATGAAGTTGAATTAGTTCGTGGCGGTAGCTATGAATTCAACTTAGAAGAATATTTAGCTGGTGAGATGACACCAGTTTTCTTCGGTACGGCATTAGCGAATTTTGGTATTCGTGAAATGCTGAATTATTTTGTCGAGTGGGCTCCTGCTCCAATAGCTCGTCAAGCGGGTGATCGCACTGTACAACCGACCGAAGAGAAGTTCAGTGGTTTTATTTTTAAAATACAAGCCAATATGGATCCTAAGCACCGAGATCGTATTGCGTTTATGCGAATCTGCTCGGGTACATACAGTCGCGGCATGAAAATGAAGCACTCACGTCTAGGCAAAGACATTAAAGTAGCCGATGCGGTAACCTTTCTTGCTGGTGATCGAACTAATGTCGAAGAGGCTATTTCTGGTGAAATTATTGGTTTGCATAACCATGGCACGATTCAAATAGGTGATACTTTTACTCAGGGTGAAGAAATGCGCTTCACAGGTATTCCGCATTTTGCTCCAGAGTTGTTTAAACGTGTTCGTTTAAAAGACCCTCTTAAAATGAAGCAGTTGCAAAAAGGTTTGCAGCAGTTATCAGAAGAAGGGGCGACTCAATTGTTTATGCCATTGAATAATAACGACCTAATTTTAGGTGCGGTTGGTGTACTTCAGTTTGACGTTGTTCAGCAGCGTTTACGCGATGAGTATAAGGTTGAGTGCATCTATGAACCGATCAGTGTTAGTACGGCGCGCTGGGTTTATTGTGATGATGAAAAAGTATTTACCGAATTTAAGCGTAAATCAGCAGAGAACTTGGCTTTAGATGGTGGTGGTCACCTTACCTATATTGCGCCGACTCGAGTTAACCTTAGCCTGACTCAGGATCGTTTCCCTGAAGTGGAATTCAGTTCTACTCGCGAACACTAATAGCTCGTCTAAGTCTTTGAAACTAGCGAAACTGTCATTCTGAACTAACCTTGTGACAGGAGCTGAGCTGATAAAGCTATGCTCCTGTGATTGGCTAAATGATTAAGGATGAATGATTAATGATCGGTTATTTTATAATTTCAATTTCCATGACGGCGTTAATCTGTTATGGTACGTACCGAATTTTCCAGCAGCGGGTTAACGCCGGTTTGCTGACACTCGATGATGCGAAAGGCTATTACCTAATAGCAGCCATATTAGTTGGCTTCTTAGGCAGTGCTCTTAGCTTCTATGTAGGCCAAGTATTGGGCTACGGAAATCAGGAAGAAAGCTCTAGTGCTATGGCGTTGGCCATCTTGTTAGACATTATGGCAGCCCTCCTGACTTTAATTTGGGGTTTGGTGAGATTTCATCAACCTGAAAAATATTAATACAATGCTTTAATTTAGCTCGCCCCGTCCCCCTGAGCTTCATAAAGGCATTGTGAATTTGTAACTTCGTAAATTGGGCTTGCGTGGTGGCTTCTACTTGTGTAGAATTTCGCCTCTTTTTTAAGATTGCAGAGCCCTAGAAAGGCGAGAAATTAATGAAAACTTACAGTGCAAAACCAGAAAGCGTACAACGCGAGTGGTTTATAGTTGATGCAGCCGAACAGACTCTGGGGCGTTTGGCAACTGAGATTGCTCTTCGTCTAAAAGGCAAGCATAAGCCAGAATATACTCCTCACGTAGATACTGGCGATTATATCGTTGTTATCAATGCGGATAAAATTCGCGTAACAGGCAAAAAGACAAGTGATAAAATGTATTACCGTCATACTGGTTACCCAGGTGGCTTACGTTCTATCTCTTTTGATAAATTGCTTGATCACAAACCAGAGATGATTATTGAGCAAGCTGTTAAAGGCATGCTTCCAAAGAATCCTCTAGGTCGTGACATGTATCGCAAGCTTAAAGTGTATGCTGGTTCTGAGCATCCACATGCAGCTCAACAGCCACAAACTTTAGAGATAAACGGATAAGATATGGCAGCTACTCAATATTACGGTACTGGCCGTCGTAAGACCTCAACTGCACGCGTATTTTTGCGTCCAGGCACAGGCACTATCCAGATCAACAAAAAAGCTATTGATGTTTATTTTGGTCGTGAAACTGCCCGTATGGTAGTTCGTCAACCACTAGAATTGACTGAAAGCCTAGAAAAATTTGACGTTATCATTAACGTTAAAGGCGGCGGCGGCAGCGGTCAAGCTGGCGCGATTCGTCACGGTATTACACGTGCATTGATGCAGTATGACGAAACACTTCGTCCTGCTCTTCGTGCAGCGGGTTATGTTACTCGTGATGCTCGTGAAGTTGAACGTAAGAAGGTTGGCCTACGTAAAGCACGTAAGAAGCCACAGTTCAGCAAGCGTTAAGATCAAACTTGCGCTACATCAAGAAACGCTCAATGTTTATGCATTGGGCGTTTTTTTTTATCTAAAGCCTACGTATTGCAGGGCTTTTTAGTTGTCAGCGGAGCGCAATTTCATTACTATGTGCGCCGCTTGGTATATCTAGCTGATGCTAACGTTCGCTTGTATGTAAATACGAGCTATACTGCGTTAAGCCAAAAATTATAATGATGGGAGAATAGGTGATGAGTCAAGACGGCGTAAATAATAGTCGACGTCTGCTACTCCTGGGTTCGACCGCTGCTGTTGGTGCTGTAGGCGCCGGCTTTGTTGCTGTTCCATTCCTTGCTTCATGGAACCCTAGTGAGAAAGCAAAAGCTGCTGGTGCACCTGCTAAAGTAGACATTAGTAAATTAGAGCCTGGTGCTATGCTGACCGCCGAATGGCGCGGTAAACCAGTATTCATCGTACGCCGTACTCAAGAAGTATTGGGTATGCTTGAAGGCTTAACCGATCGCTTAAAAGATCCGGCAAACGGCAATAAGGCGCAACAGCCTGCTTATGCGGATAACTTACAGCGCTCTCGCGAACCTGAGCTATTAGTTCTTCTTGGTGTTTGTACTCACCTTGGTTGTGCTCCTAAGTTTTATGCTGAAGTTAAACCTGAGCCATTCGATGCTGACTGGAAGGGCGGTTTCTTTTGTCCTTGTCACGGTTCTCGTTTTGATATGTCTGGCCGTGTATTTAATGGCTCTCCAGCAGGTGATAACTTACTAGTACCTCCTTACACGCTTGATGGTAATACCTTAGTGATCGGTATTGATGAGGAGACTGCGTAATGAGTAAGCAGAAGAATCCAATCATGGGCTGGATTGACGATCGTCTACCAGTAACCGTGACGTACGAAAAGCATATGTCTAAGTACTATGCACCGAAAAACTTTAACTTCTGGTATTTCTTCGGCGTATTGTCGATGATTATGCTTGTTAACCAAATCCTAACGGGTATTTGGTTGACTATGAACTTCACTCCAAGTGCAGATGCTGCTTTCGCATCGGTTGAATACATCATGCGTGATGTAGAATGGGGTTGGTTGTTGCGTTATATGCATTCTACGGGCGCTACCTTCTTCTTTATTGCTATTTACCTACACATGATGCGTGCGTTGCTGTACGGATCGTACCAGAAGCCACGTGAGCTTATCTGGTTGTTTGGTATGGGTATTTATCTAGCGCTTATGGCAGAAGCTTTCATGGGATATGTACTTCCATGGGGTCAGATGTCTTACTGGGGTGCTCAGGTAATTATCTCTTTGTTTGGTGCTATCCCAGTTATTGGTGATGACTTAACAACTTGGATTCGTGGTGACTTCCTAATTTCAGGCGCTACTTTAAATCGCTTCTTTGCATTACACGTTATTGCTGTTCCATTGGTGATTGTTGCATTGGTTGTATTGCACTTATTAGCTCTGCACGAAGTGGGTTCGAATAACCCTGATGGCGTTGATATTAAAAAGCACAAAGATGAAAATGGCGTACCGCTAGACGGCGTTCCTTTCCATCCTTTCTACACAGTTCACGACATGGTTGGTATTGTAGTGTTCTTGATCGTTTTCTGTTCAGTTATGTTCTTCTTCCCAATGGGTGGTGGTTTCATGCTTGAATATGCAAACTTCGAACCTGCCAACGGATTGAAAACACCGGCGCACATTGCTCCTGTATGGTACTTCGGTGCGTTCTACACAATCTTGCGTGCAATTCCTGATAAGTTATTAGGTGTTATCGCAATGGGTGCAGCAATCGCTATCTTGTTTGTATTACCATGGTTAGATAAGAGCCCTGTTAAGAGTATTCGCTACAAAGGCATCATCAGTAAAACATTGATTCCTGTATTTGGTATAGCGTTCGCAATCTTAACTTGGTTAGGTACTCAACCATCTGATGGTGATTTCCTAGGCATGATTAATAATACGACTCTGGCTCGTTGGTTAACTGCTTTCTACTTCGGTTATTTCCTATTGATGCCTTTCTATACTCGTATGGAAAAAACTAAACCTGTTCCTGAACGTGTAACTGGAGGCCACTAGAATGAAAAAAGTAATAGCTCTATTTGCTTTGATGGCTTCTTCGCTTTCATTTGCAGCAGGCGGTGGTGTTCACCTAGACGAACATAAAACAGATTTGGGCGATACTGCATCTTTGCAGCGTGGCGCTCAAACTTTCATGAACTACTGCATGGGTTGTCACTCATTAGAGCACGGTCGTTATAACCGTGTTGCTAAAGACTTAGATATTCCTGAAGAGTTGATGCAAGAAAACTTAAACTTCGCGGGTAAGCGTTTTGGTGATCTTATGTCGATCGCTATGCGTACTGAAGATTCTAAGAAATGGTTTGGTGCTACACCTCCTGATCTTACTTTGGTTACTCGTGTTCGTGGTGGTGACGGGGATTGGTTATACACTTATCTACGTTCTTTCTACGAAGACAAGTCACGTCCTTATGGCGTAAACAATGCAGCATTTAAAGATGTTGGTATGCCTCATGTTCTTGCAGATCTTCAAGGTCTACAAAAACTAGGTTGTGCTCCAGTATCAACTGGTCATGATTCTTTAACGGGTAAAGAAATCATGGTCGATAGCTGTGGACTAGCAGAACCGAAAGAAGTGTTGTATTTGGCAGAAGAAGGTCAATTAACTCCAAAAGAATACGACACTTTAGTGTATGATTTGGTGAACTTCTTAGTATACATGTCGGAGCCGATTGCATTAGAGCGTCAGCGTCTTGGCTTGTGGGTATTGTTGTTCTTGTTTATCTTCCTAATTCCTGTTTATTTGTTAAACAAAGAATATTGGAAAGACATTCACTAATTCGAATTCGAATTAGTTGAGTTACCTGTACTGCTCGGCGCGGAAACGTGTCCGGGCTGTATTTGTTTTTGAATAGTTAAAAAAATTATTTAGCTGGGGAATTATATGGGTGTTGTTGCTAAACGTTCTTCAATGACGTTTTATTCGGATGGTACTGATCATTATAGCCATCGTGTGCGCATTGTTTTGGCTGAAAAAGGTGTGACAGTAGAAATTCACGATGTAGACGCTGATAATAAGCCAGAAGATTTGGCTACGTTGAATCCGTATAATTCATTGCCAACACTAGTTGATCGTGAATTGGTTTTATATCAACCAAATGTGATGATGGAATATTTGGATGAGCGTTTCCCGCATCCGCCATTATTACCTGTATATCCGGTTGCTCGTGCTGAAAGCCGTTTGTTGATTCACCGCATCGAGAAAGATTGGTGTGTACTTGTAGATACAATCTGCTCTGCAACTGCAAAAGATAAAGACAAAGAAAAAGCACGTAAAGAATTGCGTGAAAGCATGATAACTATTGCGCCTATTTTTAAAGATAAGCCATATTTCATGAGTGAAGAATTCTCAATTGTTGATTGCTGCATGGCTCCAATTTTATGGCGTTTACCAGCAATGGGCATTGAACTTAGTGGTAAGGCGGTTGAGCCATTGTTCCATTATATGGAGCGCTTGTTTGATCGTGAGTCTTTCCAAGCAAGCTTGTCTGAAGCTGAGCAAGAAATGCGCGGTTAATTAAGATGCAGACAATGACACCTAGTCGCCCGTATTTAATGCGTGCGTTAAACGAATGGATACTTGAAAACGACTGTACGCCTTATGTCTTAGTTGACGCAGGTTTACCCGGTGTTCAAGTGCCAGAAGATTATGTGAATAACGGTCAGATTGTATTGAATATCAGTACTTCGGCGGTTAAATCGTTACTTATTGATGATGACGGTTTGTCATTTAATGCACGTTTTGGTGGGGTTCCTATCGATCTATACGTGCCTATGGTCGCTATCTTGGCAATCTATGCCAAAGAGAATGGTCAGGGCATGGTGTTTGGTAATGAAGCAGGGGCACCTGATCCAGATCAGCCGCCTCAGCCTAAGAAACCAGACGCAAAGACAGAAAAGCCTGTTAAAGCTAGACCTGTTTTTAAAGTCGTTAAGTAGTGCTTTAAAGATACAAAAAAACCCATAATGCGATAAGCCTTATGGGTTTTTTTATGTCATGAATAATTACTTAAAAATTGTAATCTATCAGATTTCGTTAAGCTGCCAATTGTAATCAAGGGTTTTGTAATTTGAGAAGCGTCCTGCTTCGATTTGATATTTAGCAATAAATTGTAATACGCCTGCTGCGTTATTGTCTTTACTAAAATCTTCGCTAAACCAGTCGAATATTTTTGATATGTAAATTTTTTCGTTTTTGATGCGAATTCCCTTCTCTTTATCTGCTAAAAATACGCGGGCTTGTTCATCTAACTGGCTTTCTAGTTTTTTACTGTCGTAGGCTTCATTTCGCAAGTCTGGGCAGCTCATTGAAGCACACACAATTGCGAAGTGGATTCGTGGCTCTTTCATCTTGCGCAGAATCTTATGCTCAAGTGTATCTAGGCTAATCGGCTTGCCATTTAATACCCCAGCAGGTTTTTGCCATACAGGGCTAAACCAACTACCAATATCTCGAATACTTTTACGAGGTTTGTAATCTATTACCAGTTTAATTGCGAAAATATTGTAAGTGTTGATATAAAAAGCGAGTTTATCTTCATTTTTCAGGGTGGAAGTGTCAAAACTTGCTAATGTCTCGATAAGTGTTTGGAATCTAGGGTCATTAGAAATGGAGTTGTAATCTACTAGGTTGCTGGTGATTCCTTGTTTTTCTGCACGGGTAATATTGTCGGCTAATAGGGAAGAATAGTTTGACCAATCAAAATCTGCTGAGCTGGATTGGCTAATCAATAGCATTAGAAATATGAAGGCGCGCATAGGATGGAATCCTTAGTATCAAGACGTAAAAAAGTATAAATGCCAATGATGATGATGTCATTGAAGCTGATCACAAGTTAAGTAAATGACTTCAATGGAGTATTAAATAGGTCCTCAGCACAGTGTATAAGACACTATTAAAACGAATTAGTTGCCTTATCTCGTGCCCATAAAAAAACCGCAACTATCAGTTCGAATATTGACTGATAGCTGCGGTTTTATACAAAGCGTCGACGATGGGCTTTAACCCAGTTCGCTAAGTTTTTGCTTCAAAACTTCCATTACAACCTGAGGGTTAACACCCTTAGCGGCTTTACGTGTGGCACCAATGAAAGGACCTATCGCTTTTGCGCGCTTATCTTCAGGAGTATTCAAGTAACCTTCAACCAGTTTAGGGTTGTCAGCTAGTACTTGTGCAACAACTTCTTCAATAGCAGATGTATCTGATACTTGTTTAAGGCCTAATTGATCGATGAGTTGATCAACCGGATTTTCCAAACCAGCCCCTTTGCCTTGCCAAATTGCACTAAAGACTTCCTTTGCACCATCGTTAGAGATGTCGCTGCCTTTGACGTTTTTCAAAATAGCACCAAGTTGTTCTGCGCTAACAGGAATCTCACTGATGCTGATTTCGTTTTTATTCAATGCAGCAGAAAGATCACCCATAACCCAGTTGGCTGCCATTTTATAGTCGCCAGCAATCTCAGCAGCAACTTCAAAATAATCAGCCATCTCTCGGTTAGCCGCAAGAACGCTTGCGTTATAAGCAGACAGGCCATGCTCAGCTTCAAAACGGGCTTTTTTCTGTTCAGGTAATTCAGGTAATGTTGAACGAACCGCTTCAACATATTCTTCATCAATGATCACAGGCAATAAGTCTGGATCAGGGAAGTAGCGGTAATCGTTTTCAACTTCTTTCGAACGCATGCTACGTGTTTCGTTTTTATCGGCGTCGAATAGGCGAGTTTCTTGTTTGATGCTGCCACCGTCTTCAAGAATGTCCATCTGGCGTTCGATTTCAACTTCAATCGCACGTTCAACGTTTTTAAACGAGTTAACGTTTTTGATCTCAGTACGAGTACCAAATTCTTCTTGGCCTTTTGGGCGCAAGGAAACGTTACAGTCACAGCGCATCGAGCCTTGTGATAAATCGCCGTCACAAATGCCTAAGTAAGTCACAATGCTTTGCATCTTACGGAAATAAGCAGAAGCTTCTTTGGAACTGCGTAATTCAGGTTCGGAAACGATTTCAATTAATGGCGTACCACAGCGGTTTAAATCGATACCTGACTGGCCATCAAAGCCTTCGTGTACTGATTTACCAGCATCTTCTTCAAGGTGTGCACGCGTAACGTTAATGCGACGCGACTTACCTTCACCTAAATCGATATCAATATGACCCATGCCGACGATAGGTTCGTGCAACTGAGTAATCTGATAGCCTTTTGGTGAATCAGGGTAGAAATAGTTCTTACGATCGAAGACCGACTTCATACCAATTTCTGCATCAATTGCTAGGCCGAACTTAACCGCCATGCGTAATGCTTCTTCGTTAAATACCGGTAAAACACCCGGTAAACCCAAGTCATAAATATTGGCTTGAGTATTTGCATCTGCGCCGTATTCAGTACTTGAACCGGAGAAGATTTTTGATTTTGTAGCCAACTGAGCGTGAATCTCAAGGCCAATTACCACTTCCCATTCCATGATAGAGTCCTCTTATTTTAAGCCAGTTGGAGTTTTAGTGTGCCAGTCAGTGGCGTTCTGGAATTGATGTGCGCAGTTTAATAAACGGCTTTCATCAAAATAGTTACCAATTAGTTGAAGACCTACAGGAAGATCGTTGATCATACCTGCTGGAATCGACATACCTGGAAGGCCTGCTAAGTTAGTCGATAATGTATAAATATCTTCTAGGTACATGCTCACAGGGTCTTTGCTCTTCTCGCCAAACTTAAACGCTGGGCTAGGAGCAACAGGGCTCATGATTACATCAACATCATTAAAAGCTGCAACGAAATCGTTTTTAATTAAGCGACGAACTTGTTGTGCTTTTTTATAATAAGCATCATAGAAACCTGCGGATAATGCGTAAGAACCCAGCATAATACGGCGCTGAACTTCATCGCCAAAACCTTCGCTACGAGAACGTTTGAAAAGGTCTTCAATATCTTTCGGATCTTCACAGCGGTGACCAAAACGAACGCCATCCATACGAGATAAGTTGGCAGAACATTCTGATGGTGCAATCACGTAGTATGCAGGCACACAAAGATTGGTGTTCGGTAAGCTAATTTCTTTTAGCGTCGCGCCCATCTTTTCGTATTCTTTGATCGCATCTTGAATAGTTTGTGCCATAACAGGATCAAGATCGCTGCTGAAATATTCTTTTGGCAAGCCAATCGTCATGCCTTTCACTGATTTATTTAAATCAGCTCGGTAATCAGGCACGTCACGTTCGATACTAGTGGAATCTTTTTTATCAAAGCCTGCCATCACGTTAAGCATCATTGCTGCATCTTCAGCAGTACGAGCAATTGGGCCACCTTGATCCAAACTTGAAGCGTAAGAGATCATCCCGAAGCGAGATACGCGACCGTAAGTTGGCTTAATACCCGTTACACCACAAAAAGATGCTGGCTGGCGAATAGAGCCACCAGTGTCTGTGGCGGTAATGCCTGGAGCTAAGCGAGCAGCAACGGCTGCGGCTGAACCACCGGATGAACCACCAGGAACATGCTCTTCGCTCCACGGGTTTTTAACAGCGCCGTAAAAAGAGCTTTCGCTAGAGGAACCCATAGCGAATTCATCCATGTTGGTTTTACCCAAAGATACTGCACCAACCTTGTTGAAATTATCGGCAACGGTAGAGTCATACGGAGCAATAAATTTATCTAGCATCTTCGAGGCGCAACTAGTGCGAACACCGTCTGTGCAAAAGATATCTTTGTGCGCCATCGGCACACCAGTCCATTCGTTAGCATTCCCCGCTGCGCGTAATTCGTCAGCCGCTTTTGCTTGGGTTAGTGCCAGCTCGTCAGTCACAGTAATAAAACTATTGTACTGGCCGTCTAAATTTTTGATGCGATCTAAAAAGTGTTTCGTGACTTCAACACTGGAATATTCGCCGGCTTGTAAATCTTGAGAGATTTGAGCCAAGGTTTTGTTATGCATAATATGTCCTCAATTCTTAGCTCTGTTATTCAACAACTTTTGGCACTAGGTAATGGCCATTATCTGTACTTGGAGCAATCTTTTGAAATTTTTCACGCTGATTAACTTCAGTAACAACATCGGCGCGTAAGCGTTGTACGGCATCCATTGGGTGAGCCATTGGCTCTATACCAGTGGTATCAACAGCTTGTAGTTGATCAACTAAATCCAGAACATTGGATAAATTAGTTTGAAATTCTGTGATGCTTTTTTCGTCTATCTGCAAGCGCGAAAGGTCGGCGATTGCGAGAACCTGATTTGTGTCCAAAGACATGGGTTTACTCCACTGTTGTACAGGCTAGGTTATGCAGGCTTAGGTGTCGGACTTTTTTGTCTGAATAAGTGTCGACATTAAAGAGCAAAATTAAAGGCAATAATTTACCACATTTAGAGGCAGTATATTAGCGCTTATTGGCTGAAACCAATGTCTTAGGAAGACAAGTTGAAGATTAATGCACAAGTTATGATATAGGAGCTTGCCGAAAGGCTGCACCGTTGCTAGAGTTAGAAGCAATTTTTGTAGTCAGGTTCCTTTTTTATTGTTAGGGAACTCTTATCCAATTGGGAAATAGCGGATGTTAAGAAAAATAAGAGGTTTGTTTTCAAGTGACCTATCTATTGATTTGGGAACAGCCAATACACTTATCTATGTGAAAGAAAAAGGTATTGTCTTGAATGAGCCATCGGTTGTGGCCATTCGTATGCAAGGTAGCCAAAAAAGCGTAGCTGCTGTTGGTACTGATGCAAAGCGTATGCTGGGAAGAACCCCAGGTAATATACATGCAATTCGCCCGTTAAAAGATGGTGTGATCGCCGACTTTGAAGTAACGGAAAAGATGCTGCAATATTTTATTAGAACTGTGCATCAAGATGCGTTTTTGGCTCCTAGTCCTCGTGTTGTAGTTTGTGTGCCTCATGCAGCGACCCTAGTTGAGCGTAAAGCAATTCGAGAATCTGTGTTGGGTGCTGGTGCGCGACGCGTGTATTTAATCGATGAGCCAATGGCTGCTGCGATTGGTGCTGGCTTGCCAGTCGATGAAGCGCGCGGTTCTATGGTTGTTGATATTGGTGGTGGTACGACTGAAATCGCAATTATTTCTTTAAGCGGCGTTGTTTATGCAGAGTCGGTTAAAGTGGGTGGTGATCGTTTTGATGACGCTATCGTTGCTTATGTTCGTCGTAACTACGGAAGTTTAATTGGTGAGGCGACGGCAGAGCGAATTAAACAAGAAATCGGCACGGCTTACCCAGGTGGTGAAGTACGTGAGATTGATGTTCGTGGCCGCAACTTGGCAGAAGGTATCCCGCGCAGCTTTACTCTGAACTCTAATGAGATCTTAGAAGCGTTGCAGGAATCTCTTGCTGCGATTGTACAATCAGTGAAAGCTGCATTAGAGCAAGCTCCGCCAGAATTAGCGTCAGATGTTGCAGAGCGCGGCTTGGTTTTGACCGGTGGTGGTGCATTACTGCGAGATCTTGATAAGCTACTAAGTGAAGAAACAGGCCTGCCTGTTTTGGTTGCAGATGATCCATTGACTTGCGTTGCTCGTGGCGGCGGTATGTTCTTGGAAAATTCAAGCGAAGCTGCACTTGAGTTATTAGCGGCAGATCAATAACGCTATCCTTATCGCTTGCATATTTGTAAGCGATAATTAGTCCTAAAAGCATGATTTTTCGTGCTTTTAGTCGATTATTCCTTATTCTATCTTCACTTTCCTTGTATAGTAGCAGTACGAAGATTCAAGAAGGATCAGGCTATTAAATCCCCCGTTGAAATATCCCCATTACGAGCATCTCGGCTAGTAGGCATACTGATTTTATCCTTATCACTTATGTGGTTGGACAGTCACAGCCAAATCTTTAAACCTGTCCGTTCTGCATTGGGTTATGTGCTTTATCCATTGCATCAAATCTCTTCTGCTCCTTCTGTTCTAATTGATTGGTTTGGAGACTCCGCAAAGAGTCGTCAGCAGCTGATAGCTGAGAATGCAGAACTATCTGCCCGCAATTTAATCCTTGGGCAAAAAATCCAGCGTTTAATCTCTCTAGAGACAGAAAATAGCGAGTTGCGTGAATTACTCGGTGCATCAGATCGTATTGGTGAGCGCGTTATCGTTGTAGAGTTGGTTGCCGTAGATCCTGATCCGTTCAGTCAGCAAATAGTAATTAATAAGGGCCTAGAAGATGGTGTTTTCATGGGCCAGCCCGTTTTAGACAGCCATGGCTTAATGGGACAAGTTATTGATGTATTGCCTCATAGCAGTCGTGTTTTATTAATTGCTGACTCAAACCACGCGATTCCCGTGCAAATTAACCGCAATGGAGTAAGGGCCATTGCTGTTGGTTCAGGGAAGTTAAATGAACTTAACCTTGTGTACGTGCCTGATACAGCAGACATTAAAGAAGGTGACTTATTAGTGAGTTCTGGCCTAGGTGGTCGCTACCCTCGTGGTTACCCCGTTGCATCGGTGGCAACCGTAGAGCACTTTCCTGGAAAAGCTTTTGCCGTAGTAAAAGCGATACCTAGCGCTCACTTAGATCGTAGTCGACATATGCTATTAGTTTTTAGTGACAAGGTAAGTAATGTGCCACCTCAATCATTATGGCAGGTGAAATAATGTCGCTACGTGAAACGATCTTTATCTTATTTAGTCTCTGTTTAGGCTTCATTTTACAGTACCTACCACTGGCTGATTTTATGAGCTGGTTTGTCCCTCAATGGGTTCTAATGATTTTCATTTTCTGGCAAATACAAAAGCCTAAACTCATTAATTTCTGGTGGGTATGGCCCATTGGTTTACTGCTGGATGTTCAGCAATCTGATTTCTTAGGGACTTCGGTCGTGGCATTGGCGTGTGTGCTTTTCGTTTTACAAATGATGTATCAGCGCTTACGAGTTTTTAACGTTGCCCAGCAAACTTTGGTCATTTTCTTATTGATCTGCAGCTTTGAATTGGTTTCATATTGGGCGCTTATTTTAGTTGATGACGTGAATAAACCTCTTTCTTTGTGGTTGCCTGCGCTTATTAGTGCTTTAGTTTGGCCTTGGTTGTATTTGTTATTATCTAGCATGTCACACAGGTTGAGATAAACTGATGAATAGGCAACTCGTATTAGCTTCTACCTCTCCTCGAAGAAAAGAATTACTACAGCAAATTGGTATCCAATTTACTCAGCTATCAATTGATATCAATGAAGACGTTAAAGCGGATGAATGTCCGACTGATTACGTACTTCGTTTGGCTAAAGAAAAATCCATCGCTGGTTTTAATTCTTTGCCGCAATCGCAACAGGCTAACAGCCTAGTATTAGCAGCAGATACAACCGTTGTATGTGATGACACGATTCTAGCTAAGCCTGAATCGTTGGCAGACTGCCAAAGGATTTTAGGCCTATTATCCGGTAGAGAGCACTTTGTAAAAACAGCAATTGGCCTTTGTGGTACGGATATAAGTATCCAGCACGTTGTCACAACAAGAGTATTATTTCGCGAATTAACCGAGAGCGAGATAGAAGCTTATTGGAAAACCGGTGAACCAAAAGATAAAGCCGGTAGTTATGGCATTCAAGGCTTCGCAGCAGTATTTGTAGAAAGTATCACTGGCAGCTACAGCAATGTTGTTGGTTTACCTCTCTCTGAAATTGCGAAGTTACTTAACCAATTTAATATTCCGCTCTGGCAAGATATTTCAAATGCCAGTGCTGGGGCGACACTATGAAAGCAGAAATTTTAATCAATGTAACCCCGACAGAAACTCGAGTCACCGTGGTAGAAAACGGTGTACTACAAGAAGTTTTTATTGAACGAGAGCATTTACGTGGACTCGTAGGCAATATTTACAAAGGTAAAGTTGTCAGAGTATTACCAGGAATGCAGGCAGCATTCGTTGATATTGGACTTGAGCGTGCTGGATTTATTCACGCTTCAGATATCAAGGGCGGGGATTCTAAAACGCCCATTAATAGCTTGTTGCACGAAGGTCAAACATTGGTTGTGCAGGTAACTAAAGACCCTATTTCTAGTAAGGGGGCACGCTTAACAAGTCAATTGGCGATTCCTTCGCGTTACCTTGTGTATATGCCAGATACTGACCACGTCGGTGTTTCTCAACGCATTGACGATGAAGAGGAACGGGAGCGTTTACGTGCGCTTGTGGTTGAAAGTATTAAAGCAGAAGAACTTACCGATAAGGGTGGGTTTATCTTACGAACCGCAGCAGAAGGTGCAGGTGAAGAAGAAATTAACGCTGATACGCGTTATTTAAAACGATTATGGGTAACCCTTGGTGACCGACTAAAGAAAGCCAAGGTGCCTAGCTTAGTTTATGACGAGTTACCGTTATTTTTACGCACGATGCGTGATTATGCGCGTCCAGAGATTAGCCGGGTTCTAATTGACTCCAAAGAAACGTACCACCGTGTTGAAAAATTCGTTGAGCAATTTGTGCCTGAAATATTGTCATTGCTAGAATATTACCCTGGGCCAAGACCTATCTTAGACTTATACGGTGTCGAAGATGAAATGCAGCGGGCTCTTGAGCGACAGGTGCCGTTAAAATCGGGTGGTTATCTGGTAATTGATCAAACCGAAGCCATGACAACAATTGACGTAAATACGGGGGCTTTTGTTGGCCGCCGTAATTTAGAAGAAACAATTTTTAAAACCAACTTAGAAGCGGCAACGGCGATTGGGCGTCAGTTAAGATTACGAAACTTGGGGGGTATTATTATCCTCGACTTTATCGACATGGCAGATGTTGAACATCAGCGCCAAGTACATCGCATGTTAGAAAAAGTGCTAGAAAAAGATCATGCGAAAACAAAAATTAGTGGTGTGTCAGATTTAGGTCTAGTCGAAATGACACGCAAACGCACACGAGAAAGCTTAGGTCAGATGCTTACAGAGCCTTGTGCTTGTTGTGAAGGTCGAGGCACAGTAAAAACTGCGGAAACTATTTGTTATGATATTTTTCGTGAAATACTACGCGAAGAACGAGCCTACGATGCGAGCAGCTATTTAGTACTGGCATCAGCAGGTGTTATTGATCGCCTGTTAGATGAAGACTCAAGCAGCCTCGCCGACCTTGCCGCTTTTATGGGAAAAACCATTAAACTGCAAGTAGAAGCAAATTATGCTCAGGATCAATATGATATCGTTTTACCTTAAGCGTCGATTTTTCCCATGAGACGCTTACTGCATTTTATCTGGACTCAAATATGGCTAACGGGTGTAGTTGGTCTAGTGCTGCTCGCCTTGTACACGAGTGTCGGTCGCCAGTTAATTCCTTTGATCGAAACTCAAACCGAAAATATCGAAGAAATATTATCCACACAATTAGGTCTTCCCGTAAATATTGAATCAATCGAAGGGGATTGGGCTTGGTTCTCTCCTATTGTTAATGCCAATAATATTTCTTGGGGTGAAGCAGAAAATAAAATTTTTGCTAAATATTTAGAGGCAGAGCTCGATATCAGTGCAAGCCTGTTTTATCGCTCACTGGTTTTTAAACGGATTACCGTAGAGGGTGTGACCGTATCGATCCAGCAACATGAAAATCTCTCTTGGCAAATCGGCCAATTTAATTTTAATAACTCAGAAAACCCTAATCAAAATAAAACGCAAGAAAATACTAATAAACCATTGTGGCTTGAATTATTAACTCAGCAAGGTGAGTTGCACTTATTGAATTGGCAGGTTGATATTCAAGGTTTTGATGAAGCTAATAAAGAACTCGAACTGATTGATTTACGTCTACGCAATAAGGGCCTACAACATTGGCTTGATGGTGAAGTGCGCTTGGGAGGCTTGCAAGGCGCGATACTCAAAACTCAATTGGAAGTGGAAGGCGACTTGTGGGACTTCGCAGAAAGTAATGGCCGTGGTTATGTCGAGTTAGAGCCTAGAGAGTGGGAATCTTGGCTACCGGTTAAAGATAATAACTTTCACTTAGAGCATTTAACGGCTGGTGGAAAAATATGGATAGAAATCGAGAAAGGGTTATTACATAGTCTAGATGGTTACTTAGAAATCCCTAAATATTTAATGACTAAAAAAGGGACGGAACAGCAGCAAGAGTTGTCACTTGAAAACGGTCGCATAACACTTGCGGGACGCCGAGATAATTTGAACTGGCATCTTTGGTTTAATACCGAAGGCAACTGGCTTTCAGAATTAACTTCGCCTTTACCTAAGGGACGATTAAGTTATTTAGCAGATTTTTCTGGCAGTTGGCAGTTAGAGCTGCAAGATTTAGAACTTGAGGGCACAGCAATATTAGTCGAAAAACTTGAGCTTTTACCGGAAATCCATACAGATTTTATTGTTAATTTAAAGCCGCAAGGTACTGCAAAAAATGTTCATATCAATATTATTCCTGAGCAAGATTTTCTATGGGGTGCAAAAATCGAACTGGCAGATACCCGCGTTGTAGGCTGGAAAGGAATTCCAACACTTCAAAAGGTGAATGCTCTGGTTGAATTGAATGCAGCTAGAGGAAAAACAACCTTCACGAATAATGACACTTTTTTATATTTTCCTGAATTATATCCAGAAGGTTGGTCGTTAAACGATTTATCTAGCCAAATATTTTGGCAAATCGAAAAAGACTATGTGCGCTTAGTTGCACCAAAAATTAAAGCAGATTACCCGCAAGCTCATAAAGAAAAAGCTGGAGAAATTGCGGGTGGATTTTCACTCTATATACCCCTTAAAAATAGTAATGTAGAGCCACGTTTAGATTTAGCTTTAGGCTTTAAACACTTAGACATTCAGGCCCAGAAAAAATTTATGCCACCAACGGCCTTACCTGAATTATCTAACTGGTTAAGCAATAATATTTATAGTGGTGATATAAATGAGGGCAGTTTTATTTACTCCGGAAACTCTTCTTCCAATGCTCCTGAAGAAGCTTTAACGCTGCAATTGTATTTGGATATTGAAGATGGACGATTGACTTACTTAGAAGACTGGCCTCAGATTACCGATGTTAAAGCTAAGATTATGGTTGACTCTCCAACTACAAATATTTGGCTTCATAGTGCCAACACCCTTGGGGGTGAGTTCATTACTAATAGTGGACATATTCGTATACGAAAGGATGAAGATAATATTCCTTGGATGACAGTAAAAGGAGAAGTTCAAGGTTCCGCTCAAGAGGGATTGGAGTATTTACAAACAACACCACTAAGAGAAAGTGTAGGCAGTGTTTTTGATCAATGGAGTGCTAAAGGAAAACAGCTAACAAAACTTTATGCTCGAATTCCACTTGCTCAGCCTGAAGCGGGTACACTTCTAAAGCCTAAAATTCGTTTAACCAGTGAGCTTGATGAAGTCGATCTCAATATTGGGGATTTAAATCTACAGGTTAATAACATTGTTGGTGAAGTGGAATTTGATAGTGATGAAGGTATCAGCGCAGATGAATTAGTCGCCAATACTTTTGGCGGTCGAATTGTTAGCAGTATCCGTTCGGAAAATATTGCTGGTGCATTCGATATCAGTATAACTGCCAAAGGCAAAGGCACCGCAGAAGAATTGAAGCAATGGCAACCATTGTTTTTGCTAGAGCCTATGTCAGGTGAATTAAACTATGAATTAGATGCGGACCTTAAACCGCTTAGTCGAGGCGGAAGTACTTTAACCTTAAATAGTGATCTTGTAGGTGTGATCGTTGATACACCAATACCGTTTGGTAAAACGGCAGAAAGTCCAATGCCTTTCCAATTTTCTATAAAAAATACACATGATATGAGGTTTACCTTTAACTACGGTAAATGGGCTAATGGTGTTGTAGCGCTTGAAAACGGAAGCATAAAAAGGGGACAAATTTATTTAGGGGAAACAACCGCTTATTTACCGAGCGATGAAGGTTTAAGAATTAATGGAAATATTCCGGTAGAGGTCGATGCTAAAGCTTGGTGGGAATTATGGCAAAAAATCAAACCGGCAACGTCTGTTGATTCTGCTGAGGATAATACAAGAACGGCTAGTGAAAGCACATCTACTTTAACTCATGTTGATATTTCAATAGTACAAGTGAATGCTTGGCAACAGATTATGGGGCCCTCACATGTTACGGGTGATTATAAGTGGGGTCAGTGGGAACTCGATCTAACGAGTAACTTGGTTAAAGGCAAGATTCAAATGCCTGATGGGCCTAAGCCAATGACGCTGATATTGGATTATATCCATATGCCAGTGAGTGATGAACTTCCAGATGAAAATATTAAGTTTGGTTCACCCTTAATGAAAGATAGCTTAATCGATGTGGATCCTAGTTTAATTCCTGAAATGAATTTAAAAGTGGAAGAAGTATTCTTAGGAACGAGCAACTTTGGTCGTTGGGATATGACCATCACACAAAAAAAGACTCATACAAAAATACATGTGAATGACTCCCTCACCAAAGCATTAAAAGTTCAGGGTGATATTAATTGGAGTAAAGGTGAAAATGGACATAAAACCCATCTAGAGCTAATGCGTATTAGTAGTAAGGATTTAGGCGATACGCAGAGAGCATTCCGAAAAGCGGCAGCTGTAGAATCTAAAAATTCGCGGTTTGATATTGATATGAAATGGGATGGATCTCCAGCGAAATTTAACTATGCAACTTTAAATGGCTTAGCAAAAATTTCGATTAAAGAAGGTGTGTTAGTTAGTGACAACACTGGCGGATTAAAAGCATTTGGTGTTCTAAACTTTAATAGCATTAGCCGACGTTTACAGTTAGATTTCTCTGACTTATATGAATCGGGTGTCGTGTTCGATAGCTTAAAAGCTCGAATGGAGATTAAAAATGGTGTTGCAACTTTTACAGATCCTTTAGTTGTCGATGGACCATCGGCAAAATTTCAATCTTCGGGCCTTATCGATTTAAATACTGAAGCCGTCGATCAAAAAATGATTGTAACTTTCCCGATCACTAGTAGCTTACCCATGGTTGCTGTTATTGCTGGATTAGCGCCGGCGATAGCAGGCGCTATTTATGTGACAGAAAAATTGATTGGTGAAGAGTTAGAAAAATTCACCAGTGCCAGTTATACAATTACAGGTACTTTAGAAAACCCCAAGATGAAAATTGATCAAGCTTTTGATAATGAATTAGAAGGCAAAGAAAGTCGTAGCTTTATCAATAGATTCTTGGATATATTTGGCTTGGGGGATGATTAATATGACTAAAATTGCGGCAGTACAAATTACAACTGGCCCTGATGTAGAAAAGAACCTTCAGGCCGTTGAAGAGCAAGTTATTCATGCGGCTCAGCAAGGCGCAAAGATTGTTGCTTTACCTGAAGTATTTGCTTGTTACGATAGCCAAAAATATTTAGCGCTAGGGCAGAAAGAAATGAATGCTCTGGGGAATCTACGTAGCTGTATGTCTCGCTGGGCAAAAGATAATGACGTGTATCTTATCGGTGGCACCATTCCTGTTTTAGATCCTGCATCGAGTAAGGTATATCCGCGTTGTTATTTTTATAATAGCCAAGGTGAAGAGCAAGGCTACTACGACAAGATTCATTTATTTGATGTTGATATTGCTGATGCACAAGGGCGATACCGTGAGTCAGATATGTTTTTGTCGGGGGATGAAATAAAGGTTTTTCCAACTCCTTATGGCAATGTCGGATTAACGATTTGCTATGATCTACGCTTCCCTTATGTGTTTGATCGTTTACGAAAAGCAGGTGCTGATATTATATCTGTCGTTGCTGCTTTCACTGAAGCGACTGGAAGAGCCCACTGGCAGCCTTTGTTACAAGCTAGGGCTATTGAACAACAATGCTATATCTTAGCGTCTAATCAATGGGGACAGCACGATAGCAAGCGTCGTACGTATGGACACTCTATGGTTATTTCTCCGTGGGGAGAAGTATTGAATCTATTACCAGAGGGTTCAGGCATTGCGTGTGCAGACATTGATTTAGAGGAAGTAAAGCGCATTCGACGTGAAATGCCGATTGCTAATCATCAGCGCGAGCTATAAATCGTATTTATAAAAGCGCTCGTCTGGTGATTAACAATTGGGGATCAGAGCTGACCAAAAATAACCATTAATCGTCTTTTTGATTGTATTGCTCTTTGATTGCCTTGAATAGATTTTTATAGTTGTTGCCAGGCTTTGGCGGCTCACTACTCATTTCTTTCGAGGCATTACGAATGAGTGTGCGTAAGTTCTGACGATCAACTTGAGGGAACATCTCAATAAAATCGTTCAGTGCAGCAGGGTCGGTAATTAAACGTGTACGCCATTGTTCTTGCTGGCCTGTTACTCGTCCATAGGCTTCCGTCGATGGATCTAACAAATCTAATGCATCTTGAATTGCTTCAATGTCTTCGCTGCGAATTAGCTTACCGATATATTGCATGTGGCGACGCATCGCTTCATTTTTACCAACGCGGTCTGCTTCACGAACAGCGGCCTTCATGACCTCTGATAGCGGTAATTCCATCGCTTTTTTTCGCGGCAGTGCAACAATTCGCTCACCAATTTCTTGAAGCTTAATCATGTCGCGCTTCATTTCTGATTTGCTAACAATCTCGTATTCAATTTCTTCCGCGAACGGATCTTTCTTTTTCTTGGCCATGATAAAGCTGCCTTTTATAAATAAAATATACTGGCTAAACCTAAAAAGGCAAAGAAGCCAACGACATCAGTAATTGTCGTTAACAAGACACCGCCAGCAAGGGCAGGATCAATGTTTTGGCGTTTCAGTATTATTGGAAGTGCGGCCCCACTAAGGGCAGCGACTATAAAGTTAATAATAATAGCGGCGCCGATAATCCACGCCAGCTGTAGGTCGTCAAACCAGAAAAATGTAATGCCTGCGATCACAAATGCCCACAGTAAACCGTTAAAAAACCCAACGGCTAATTCACGATTCATAAGCCATGAAACATTTCGATTGCTTATGTGCCCTAACGCTTGGCCACGAATAACCAGTGTTAATACTTGGCTGCCTGCAATGCCGCCCATACTAGCAACAATAGGCATTAATACCGCAAGGGCAACTAAACGCTCAATGGTTTGATCGAATAAGCCAATAACGGCTGATGCGATAAAGGCGGTAATTAAATTAATACCTAACCACACTGCTCTTCGGCGTCCTGTTTTAAAAGCAGGCGCAAATGTATCTTCTTCTTCATCTAAACCAGCCATACTCATCATTGAGTGATCAGCTGTGTCTCGAATAACGTCGACCACATCATCAATGGTAATTCGACCAATGAGCTTTCCTGCGCTATCGATAACAGGTGCAGATACTAGATCGTGACGTTCGAATATTTTTGCAACATCTTCTTCATCCGTGTTGGCATGAATCACCTGAGTATCGGTGGTCATAACTTCACGAACGGTCTGGTTTAAATCGCTAACGAGTAATTTATTGATGGCTAATATGCCAATAAACTCGTGATTGCGGTTAACGACCAGTAAGTTATCAGTCATCGCTGGTAAGGAGCGATGGCGACGTAAATAGCGTAAAACAACATCTAATTTGATATCGGCACGAACCGTGACGGTATCGGTATTCATCAGTCCGCCGGCGCTATCTTCCGGATAAAACATCACGGCTTCTAAACGACTACGATCTTCGCTGTCCATTTCCTGTAAAACATCATTACTGAGTTGTTTAGGAAGTTGTTGCAATAAATCGACGACGTCATCGGTATCAAGTTCCGATGTTAGATCAACTAGCTGCGATGCACTCATGGCGTTTAAGAAAGACGCACTGATTTCATCACTTAAATGCTGGAGTACTTCACCTTCGTTTTCTGTCTCGATCAGTTCCCATAACATTTTACGTATTTTGGGGGGTGACGATTCAATTAGGTGAGCGACTTCGGCGGCTGCTAAGCCGGAATTGATAGTACGCTTAACTTCTAGCAAACCACCACTTTCAAGCGCGGCATTAATGCTATGCAGTTTTGCTTTTGCGCGTTGACTTTGTTGGCCCATAACGCCGCTCTTATTGAATGAGGATAACAATTGGGTGAGTTGTTTATTCTAGCTGGAATAACGAAGTTTTGCTATCGAGAGCGGGGGATACAAGAGGATAAAATTTGTCTAAGCAGCTGTTTTTAAAGTGTTATTCAATTTTTTAGAAATAAAGGGGTTACTCGTCTTCATCAAAGCGCTGATTTATCAAGTCGACAACGGCTTTGCAGGCATCCTCTTGATCGTCTCCTTCAAATTCCAAGTTAAGCTCAGTGCCTTTACAGGCGGCCAGCATCATTACGGCCATAATGCTTTTAGCATCGGCCATTTGTGATTCACGTCCAATGCGTATTTGGCTAGCGAAGGCTGATGCAGTTGTCACTAATTTGGACGCTGCACGAGCATGGAGTCCGAGTTTATTGATGATCAATACATTGGTTCTAATCATAAATCAGGTAACTCTCTATGTCGGACTTGTACGTTAGGAAACTGTACGGCAAATAATTGGGTTAATGCTTCAGAAATAAATACGGATCGATGATGTCCGCCAGTACAACCAATCGCAACAGTCATATAGCTGCGGTTTGCTTGCTCAAAACTGGGTAGCCATTTAGTGAGGTATTGCTGAATGTCATTAAGCATTTCTTGCACAAGGGGCTCTTCTTTTAGAAATTGAATAATTTCAATATCTCGACCTGTATATTGTCGTAAGCTTGGATCCCAATATGGATTTGGAAGATTACGCACATCAAATACTAAATCAGCATCAACTGGCACGCCATGTTTAAAGCCGAAAGATTGAAATAGCAGTGCCATATCAGCTGACTGCTTATTGAATACACGCAGTTTAATTACACTGCGCAATTCGTGAACAGATAGTCGAGTTGTATCTAAATTTAGATCAGCAAAATCACTGATTGGGTGTAATAGCTGCTCTTCTATTTCAATAGCTTCGGCCAGTGAAGTGTCGTTGGTTGTGAGCGGATGTTTGCGGCGCGTTGAGCTAAAACGCTGCATCAGCGTATCTTTATGTGCGTCTAAGTACAAAACCTCAGTTGTAAAAGGCGTGTGTGAAATGCTGTTAAGAATGCCCGGAAATTGGCTCATATCTTGATCGACATTGCGCGCATCAATGCTAACTGCGAGGTTTTGTAATGAGTTTTCTTGAGTCTTTGGTACTGCGCCCGCAGAAGTAGAGAGCAGTTTTTGCTGTTGGGCCTGTTCGGTAAGGGCAGGTAATAAGCCTAAAGGCAGGTTATCAATGCAATAAAAGCCTAAATCCTCGAGTACGTTGAGAGCGGCAGATTTACCCGACCCAGAGCGGCCACTAATTATGATTAAACGCATTTCATTTTCCACAATATCGTACCCTGGCGTTTCTAAGTCAGAATGAAAAAGCTTAAGATGTTGCCTTTAAATAAAGATCTTGGCTGTCATTAGAGCCGCGTAAAGCGTCACGATAATCGGCTAAACTTAACTTCTGCGCTAACATGCTCAGTGTTTTTAAATGCTCGTCAGTCGCTTCTTCAGGAACTAATAAAGCAAATACGAGATCAACAGGCTGACTGTCAATCGCATCAAAATCAATCGGCTCGTCTAACTGTAATAATACCCCAAAAGTTTTATTACACTGTTTCAAGCGGCAGTGAGGAATTCCAATTCCTTCCCCTATACCAGTACTTCCCATGCGCTCTCGACTCCACAAACGTTCATAGATGTCGTCAGCAGAACTCTCGGGAATATGTTCAGCTATAAAGCTTCCTAGATACTCAAGAACTTTTTTCTTGCTCGAAACAGGCACACCTTTTACGGTGCGCTCTGCAGTCAATATTGAATCTATCGCCGGGTTCATTTAATTCTTAGCCTTCAATTTTTAGCCGTGACCTTTGTTGCGAGCAACGAGTTTTTCTTTATGTTTTAGTAATTGGCGATCAAGCTTATCTGCAAGTGAATCAATGGCCGCATACATATTCTGGTTTTCATCTTCAGCAGAAGCATGTAAATCACCGCCGTTCACGTGAATATTACACTCTGCTTTGTGCCTGGTTTTTTCTACCGTTAAAGTAACGTCAGCGCGAGTTATCTGATCAAAATGATGCTCTAAACGCTGTACTTTACTTTCAACATGCTCTTTTAATGCTGAGCTGACTTCTATGTGGTGACCGCTGATGTTTATTTGCATAAGTTACTCCTAGTTATCCTTCGGACTTTCTTTGTACAACAACTTCTTTTACAAGAATTTTTACAGCAACCGCTTTCGTTCATTAGAAGGCGGAATCATCATAGCCTCACGATATTTTGCTACCGTACGGCGGGCAACTTGAATGCCTTTATCTCCAAGGATAGTCGCAATCTTGTTGTCACTTAAAGGTTTTTTTAATGACTCTTCAGCAATTAATTTCTTAATCATTGCTCGAATAGCGGTAGATGAACACTCGCCACCACTGTCAGTACTTACGTGGCTTGAAAAGAAATACTTCAATTCAAAAATCCCACGTGGGGTATGCATAAATTTTTGGGTCGTTACACGAGAGATAGTGGATTCATGCATTTCTACTGCTTCTGCAATATCGTGCAATACCAAAGGCTTCATGCCTTCTTCACCAATCTCAAAGAAATCTTCTTGATACTCAACAATCTTATTAGCTACTTTTAATAACGTATCATTGCGGCTAAGCAGACTCTTAATAAACCAGCGTGCTTCTTGCAGATTGTCTTTCAGGTACGAATTATCAGGGCTGTTATCTGCGCGTTTAACCAAAGAAGCATAATCCGCGTTAACTCGCAGTTTTGGAGCAATATCAGGGTTTAGGTCAACGCGCCATTCGCCTTTAACCTTGCGAACAAGAACGTCAGGAATAACATATTCTGATTGTTCAGAGATAATAAGTTCGCCTGGACGAGGCGTTAGCTCTTGAATTAATCGTAAAACATCTTTTAGATTATCTTCACTAAGCTTCGTTTTACGCATGACTTGCGCATAATCTTTACTGCCTAGCAGAGCGATGTGTTGCCCGATTACAACTTTAGCTTCTTCAAGCCAAGGGGTTGTATCTGGAAGCTGTCTAAGCTGAAGTAAAAGACAGTCTTGTAAATCTTGGGCAAAAACTCCAGCAGGCTCGAACTGTTGTAAGCGATGAAGTACAGCAAGTACTTCATCCTCTTCAACTTCTAATTCTGTATCTAGGCTTTCTAAAATATCTTCTAAGCTAACTGATAAATATCCGTCATCACTTAAACCATCAATTAAAGCCATTGCGATCTCAGTATCAGTAGGGCTCATTGGTATAAGGTTTAGCTGCCATAGGATATGGTCTTGAAGGTTGTCAGTTGTACTGTTGCGGCCATCGTGATCGAAATCGTCATCCATTGAGCCTGAGCTAGAACTAACCCCTGCGCTGGTTTGATAAGATTCTTCCCATGGGCTATCAGCGGGTAGTTCGTCTGTGCCCGTATTAGGAATGGTATCGGCGCTTAAATGTTCTTCTAATGATGCTTCGGTATTGTTGTCACTGCTGTTATTAGCAAAATCGTCGCTACTTGGGTTGCCATCTAAGTCGGCACTAGCAATAGAGTCGTGTTGATCGGTATGTTCACTTGGGCTCGTAGTGGGCTGATTATCTGCCTCTTCTACTTCCAGCATTGGGTTCGATTCCAGCGCTTCTTGAATTTCGGCTTGTAAATCCAGAGTCGAAAGCTGTAACAAACGTATCGCTTGCTGCAGCTGAGGAGTCATAGTCAGTTGCTGGCCGATCTTTAATTGTAATGACGCTTTCATACAGTAATACGATCACTTTTTAAAAAAATCATAATAAAACTTCTAACTTAGAACATGGATATTTATCTCATGCTCTAATGCCTTCATTGATAATACAGGGTACTAAGTTTAAGTATATGCTAAAGCTTGAAATCGTGGCCTAAATAAACGTCTTTTACCTGCTGATTAGCTAAAATTTCTTCCGCTGTACCTTCAGCAATAATGTGCCCACCACCAACGATATAGGCTTTCTCACAGATAGCCAAGGTTTCACGCACATTGTGGTCGGTAATCAATACGCCAATCCCACGTTCTTTCAACTGGCGAATAATCGCCATAATATCGGCAACAGAGATAGGGTCTACACCGGCAAATGGCTCATCTAATAGAATAAATGCAGGCTCAGCGGCTAAAGCTCGGGCAATTTCAACTCGGCGGCGTTCACCACCAGACAGTGCCATACCCATGCTGGCGCGGATATGCTGAATGTGGAATTCATCCAGCAAAATCTCGAGTTGTTCTTTACGCTGGGTTTTATTTAAATCTTTTCGAGTCTCTAAGATCGCCATAATGTTATCAGCGACTGACAGCTTGCGGAAAATAGAGGCTTCTTGAGGCAAATAACCAATGCCTTCTTGGGCGCGACCATGCATCGGTAGGTGGCTTATGTCGTGGTCATCAATGCACACAGTACCGTTGTCTGCTTGTACTAGATTTACGATCATATAAAAACAGGTCGTTTTACCCGCACCGTTAGGTCCTAAAAGGCCGACAATTTGCCCGCTTTTTACTTCCATAGACACGTCTTTTACAATCTGGCGGCCATCATAGCTTTTTGCCAAATTGGCGGCTTTAAGCGTCTTCACTAGGCAATACCTTCTCTGTGCTTGGCTGCTCTGTCTTTTCAGGCTCGGTCTGTTCCGGCTCAGTGCTGGCTGGCTGAATAATCATCTTAACTCGGCTTGGCTTGATCTCACTGTCGCTTTTAGGCGCTAGCTCGGTTTGAGTACCACCTTTAGCGGATACGGTTTCATCCAGCATGTTGTAAATAATGGTTTCACCGGTGAAAACATTATCTTCCTGCTCAAGCGTCGCATTGTCTAATAGCGTGATATTTTTATCTAAGGTGAGGTACGTAATGTTACCCCCTTGCGCCTTAGTTAACCCTTTGTCATCTTCCATTTGTTGCTGAAAATGCGCAGGCTGGCCAAGAGCAATAGCTTGAGTCAATTTCTTTTCTTCGTTGCTGTGCAAGGTGATTTGATCAGCGGTAATTTTTAGCGTGCCCTGTTCTAAAACAACTTGGCCAGTATAAATAGCGGTGCCTGTTTTACGATCAAATTGGGCGCTATCAGAGTGAATGGTTATTTCTTGAGTTGCATCGCTGTCTAAAGCCATTGTGCAGGGTACTGACAATGCATTTAAAAATAACGAAAAAATCAGTAAGTTTTTACGGAGCATAGCGAGCTTTCACCTGAGATAAAAATTCAATTTTTTGCTGATCAAGTCTAATAATCATACCGACCGCATTAATCTGACCATTAATACTAAGTACCTCAACAGGCTTATCTGTCTTGGCGAGTTGTTCCTCAGTATAAAAGGTAAGTTCAGTTGTTCGAATACTGTTTTGTAATGGGGTACCACTATTGAGTTCTACTAACGGGGTTACTAAAACATCTTGCTGTAAAACCAAGGTTTTACGCTCTTCATAATGAAAGCCTAAAATGGATGTTAGCACCCAAGTTTCGCCATCGTTATCGATAGAGTGAACTTTAGGGTCATCAAGTTCAGTGAGTTTTTGCGCAGGATAATGAATAGAATGGCTCGCCATAACCTCGCGTTCTAACTTACCTTCCTCGGTATAGCTACGGTTACGTAATCCCTCTCCATAATAGTCAGGAAGTAACGAAGCGCTCTCGATATTTTCTTGTGTTTGCGCCGTGGTGTAATCTTCGATCCATAACAGACCTATGCCAACGGCAGCCGCAATAAATAATAATAGAAAACGCTTACGCAGCATTTAGATAACACCTGCTTTCAGCATGTCGTGCATTGTAATAACGCCTACTGGAGCGCCATCTTTTATCGCGACTAAAGCGTTAATTTGGTTATCTTCCATGACGGTTAATGCTTCAGCAGCCAATACATCAGGATTAGTTGTCTTACCGCCGACAGTCATTAGGCTCGCAATTTCACTGTGGTGAATATCGGTGCCGTTATCAATTGCACGACGCAAATCTCCATCGGTGAATACGCCTTGTAACTGGCCGTCTTCGTCAATAACGGCCGTCATACCTAAGCCTTTAGAGGTTACAACCATTAAGGCTTCAGCAAGTGGAGTTGATGGAAGAACTCGAGGCATGTCGTCACCAGAATGCATCAAGGTCTCAACCTTCAATAACAAACGACGGCCTAAGCTTCCACCTGGGTGAGAGAAAGCAAATTCTTCAGCAGTGAAGCCACGAGCTTCCAATAAAGCAATGGCTAAAGCATCACCCATAACTAAGGTAGCAGTTGTACTGGATGTTGGTGCAAGATCAAGCGGACAAGCTTCTTCAGAAACACTGATATCTAAATGGCAGTGACTGCCCAGCGCAAGTGTTGAACCTGGTTTGCCAGACATACTGATAACAGGAATTTGTAAACGTTTTAATAATGGCAATAGGCTAGTTACTTCAGCCGTTTCACCAGAATTCGATAAAGCAATGACCACGTCGTTTTTAGTGATCATACCCATGTCGCCGTGACTGGCTTCACCTGGGTGTACAAAGAAAGACGGTGTGCCTGTACTGGCAAGCGTTGCCGCAATCTTCTTGCCGATGTGACCTGATTTCCCCATTCCAGTAATTACAACGCGGCCTTCGCAAGCCAGCATATATTTACAAGCATTAATGAAATCTTCATTGATGCGATTTTTTAGGTTAGCAATGGCTTCTTGTTCAATTTTAATGGTACGGATGCCAGAAGCGCTGAAATCAAAATCTTGGTTCATAATATTGTTTGTTCTTAGTATTAAATGTTTTCAATAGGAGCACTTTATCTGATTGCTCCTATTTAGTTAAGCGCTTCGTTTAAATGCTCTGGGTATATAACAGTGCCATATATGCAACATAAGCACCGAGTAAAATAACGCCCGTAAAACGAGGGATCACACCGCGGCGGAAGCTTAAAGCAATAATAGCCACCAAGCCAATCGTTAGGCCTAGCATAGTCATGTAGTCACGCTCGATTACTGCGCTATCAATGACCAATGGAGCGATTAATCCAGGAATAGGCAATACCGCTAATAGATTGAAAATGTTCGAGCCAATAATATTACCAATCGCAATATCGTGATGGCCTTTTAATGCACTGGCAACAGAGGCCGCCAACTCTGGAAGACTGGTGCCAATAGCCACAATCGTTAAACCAATAACCAGATCGCTAATTCCGAAGGCTTGAGCGACAGAGGTTGCGCCCCAAACCAACATTTTAGAACTGATCATTAATGCGGCTAAGCCAACGATTAACCAAAAAACGGCATTTTTAGCAGGCATAGCATCAATTTCAGCTTGCTCGTCTTCATCGATAATCGCTTCGCCAGATTCACTGGTCTGTTGAAACAGTAAATAGATAGCAACGACTAGAGCAATAACTAAGATGACGGCATCAAACAGATCGAGTTTCAGATCCATTAGTACAAGGCCGGCAATAATAGTTACTAATAATAAAAGAGGAATTTCCTTCTTCATTAGCTTCTTTTGAATCGGAATTGCCGCAACCAAAGCCGTTACCCCTAATACCAGAGCGATGTTGGCGATATTTGAACCAATAGCGTTTCCTACTGCCAAAGCACCAGCGCCGTCCAAAGCCGCCATGGTAGACACGAACATTTCTGGGGCCGAAGTTCCGATCGAAACAATCGTCAAACCAATAACTAATGGCGATATGCCCATAAAGCGGGCCGTTGCTGCAGCGCCAAGTACGAAGCGATCAGCACTCCAAACAAGAATGACTAAGCCAGCTAATAATGCGGCTATGGCTGGGGCGAGTGCGGAAAGGGTCATGTTAAGGCCTCAAGAAAAAAGTGCGCTATTGTACCTGTAAATACTCATTGTCGGAATGGCTTGTTCCACCAGAGTGATTGGTTCTTGTTTTACATTCCGCTATGCTATGTGAATAAATAATGTGTTAATACAACATACTCATATTACGCGCTAAAAATAAGGGACTTTGAATGTCCAGCGAAGAAGCTTTTGTATCAATACGCGGGATGTCGTTTAGCCGTGGTAATCGCCTGATCTTTAATAATATAGATCTGGATATTCCTCGCGGAAAAGTCACGGCCATCATGGGGCCAAGTGGCACAGGGAAGACAACATTATTACGCTTAATTGGCGGTCAAATATTACCTGATGTAGGTACTATTGAAGTTGATGGTCACAATGTACCTACCTTAAAACGAACGCAGTTATTTGAACTACGTAAGAAAAGCATGGGAATGCTGTTTCAGTCGGGAGCTTTATTTACCGACTTATCAGTTTTCGACAATGTCGCTTTTCCGATTCGCTTGCACTCCGACTTACCAGAATCCATGGTTCGAGATCTCGTTTTAATGAAGCTAGAAGCCGTTGGCTTGCGTGGCGCGCGTGATTTAATGCCTGCAGAATTATCGGGCGGTATGGCACGTCGAGTTGCTTTAGCTAGAAGCGTTGCTCTTGATCCCGAAATGATACTTTACGACGAGCCCTTTACCGGTCTTGATCCAATCTCATTGGGCATTACCGTTAAGCTGATTAAAAGCTTAAATGACGCACTTAGCTTAACCAGTGTTTTGGTGACTCACGACGTAGAAGAAGCTTGCACCATAGCGGATTATGTCTGTTTATTATCAGAAGGTGGTGTTATTGGTTTTGATACCCCCGAAAATCTTATTGAAAACGGCTCTGAACAGGTTCGCCAGTTTATGCAAGGCAAGCCCGACGGCCCTGTGCCTTTCCACTTTCCGGCAAATGACTTTAGTGAAGATTTGCTAAAGGGGGTGAAATAACATGTTGAAGCTAATCGACAAAATATTGGACTCTATTCAGGCGCTGGGAAATGCAAGCCTAGGGCGTTTACAGGCTCTTGGTCGAGCAGGAGTGTTTTTATTATCATCTCTAATGTGGGGTGGACCGGGTAGTGCAGGCTTTGGCGATCTCGTTAAGCAAATTTATTCTATTGGTGTTCGCTCATTATCTATTATCATCGTTGCGGGTTTTTTCGTTGGCATGGTTTTGGGTTTGCAGGGCTACACCATCTTATCTGATTTCGGTTCAGAAGCAGCCTTAGGAACCATGGTATCGCTGACATTATTACGTGAACTTGGCCCTGTAGTTACCGCGTTATTATTTGCCGGCCGAGCAGGCTCAGCATTAACTGCTGAAATTGGCTTAATGAAAGCGACCGAGCAAATTTCAGCGATGGAAATGATGGGTGTTGATCCCTTAAAGCGCATCATCACACCACGCTTATGGGCGGGCTTTATCTCTATGCCGATCTTGGCATTGTTATTTAGCCTAGTAGGTATCTGGGGTGGTGCTTATGTAGGCATCAACATGCTGGGCGTTGATGAAGGTGCCTACTGGGGCAACATGCAAGCATCAGTAGAGTTTTATGATGACATCATAAAAGGTTTAATTAAGTCGTTGGTATTTGGCTTAGTGGTTACCTGGATCGCGGTTTATCAAGGGTTTGATTCCATACCTACATCAGAAGGAATCAGTAAAGCGACAACACAAACCGTGGTTGTCGCATCGTTAGCGGTATTAGGTTTAGACTTTGTTTTAACGGCCATCATGTTAGGGAGTATATAGAAATGCGTACACGTTTAATGGAATTAGCAGTCGGTGCTTTTATTGTTATGGGCATCATTGGCCTTATTGTAATGGCTTTACGAGTTAGTGGTCTTTCAGCCACGGATGCTGGAGATAAATACACAATTAAAGCGTATTTCGAAAACCTAGGTGGCTTAACTGAGCGCGCTAAAGTATCTATGTCGGGTGTAACGATTGGTCGAGTGAGCAAGGTATATCTTGATACTGAAGATTACGTTGCCGTGGTAGAAATGGAAATTAACAAAAGCATGTCGACTCTTACGTTAGATACGTCGGCCGCTATTTTGACCGCAGGTTTATTGGGTGAAAAATACATCGGATTAACAGTGGGCGCAGAAGATGAATATTTAGCCGATGGCGACGTGATTGAAGATACTCAATCAGCACTTGTTTTAGAAGAATTGATTGGTCAGTTCTTATTCAGTAAAGCCGAAGAATAGGATATCAACGTGAGCGCCAATCCGACAGAAACAACCGCAACCTTAGTTGCCATTAATGCTCAGCAAGCTCGATTATCCGGTCGTTTAGATCGTTTAACGGGCAAAGCCCTAATACAACAAGGCCGCAGCCTGATTGCCAAAGCCGGAACTCAATGGCAGGTTGATCTTGCGGACGTGAGCCATTCCAGTAGCGTTGGTATCGCCTTGCTGGTGGACTGGCAGCGTTATAGCCAAAACAAAAACATCACATTAGAACTTTTAAATGTTCCATCAAAAATGAAAGATGTGATTGAATTTAGTGGTCTAACGGCTTTTTTGAAGCTGAACTAGTTCATATAAGCTAGCATTCCTGCCATCAGAGCGAAGAACGTACTTCGTCTTAACCCATAAATCCGCTATCATTACGCCTTTTGTATGATTGACCGCCTATCTATCAGATTTATCGGCACTCATCTTTAACCAAATTTTAAATAAACATGGGTGATCTATGTCTTCAGCTGATATCCAAAAATTGTTAGAAAAAGAATTTCCAGGAAGTGAAATCACCATCGAAGAAGGCTACCACAACGAGATTCAAGTTGTGAGTGACGCATTTGAAGGTCTGTCAGCAGTGAAGCGACAGCAAATGGTATACAAGCCATTGACCGACTTAATTACTGGTGGAACTGTACATGCTGTAAAAATCAGTGCATTAACCCCAGCCGAAAAAAAATAGCCAAAAAGAATAATAAGACCTATGGATAAATTACTAATTGAAGGCGGCGCTGTCATTGACGGTGAAATTCGCATTTCAGGCGCTAAAAACTCAGCGCTACCTATTATTGCATCGACCTTGCTAGCGCACGGCGTGATGCGTGTTGGCAACTTGCCACACCTACACGACATTACCACCATGATCGAGCTATTAGGCTGCATGGGTGTATCGGTAGTGATTAACGAAGACATGAGTGTTGAGACCGATTGCTCCACGATGACTAGCCGTATTGCTCCTTACGAACTAGTACGCACAATGCGCGCCTCTATTTTAGTATTAGGCCCATTGCTAGCACGTTATGGCGAAGCGGTTGTTTCCTTACCAGGAGGTTGTGCAATTGGTAGTCGTCCGGTTGATCTACACCTTCGTGGAATGGAAGCGCTTGGCGCTAAAGTAGAAGTGATTGATGGCTATGTTCATGCTAGCTCAGACGGTCGCTTAAAAGGCGCAAATATCTTCCTAGATATGGTTACCGTAACCGGTACTGAAAATATCTTGATGGCCGCCGTATTAGCCGAAGGTACAACCGTTATTGGCAACGCAGCACGCGAACCTGAAGTGGTTGACCTAGTAAATTGCTTAAACGCTATGGGTGCTAAAATCACCGGTGGCGGTACAGATACACTAACCATCGAAGGTGTTGAGCAGCTAAATGGTTGTTCGTTCGATGTACTACCAGACCGTATTGAAACAGGTACTTATTTAGTAGCTGCTGCAGTTACTGGTGGTAAAATAAAAGTGAAAGATACTGATCCTAAATTAATGGACGCAGTATTAGCCAAGCTTGAAGAAGCCGGTGCTAAAATTGAATGCGGCGAAGACTGGATCTCGTTGGATATGGAAGGCAAGCGACCAAAAGCGGTTAATGTTCGCACCGCCCCACATCCAGCATTCCCAACCGACATGCAAGCACAGTTTATGGTAATGAATTGCGTTGCAGAAGGAACGGGAACCATACAAGAAACTGTATTCGAAAACCGCTTTATGCACGTTGATGAATTAGTGCGTATGGGCGCCGATATTCACGTTGACGGCAATGTTGCCACCGTTACAGGTAAAGAGATCTTAAGCTCTGCACAAGTAATGGCGACCGACTTACGCGCATCAGCGTCATTAGTCATCGCAGCATTAGTTGCGACAGGCGACACCTTGGTTGATCGTATTTATCACATTGACCGTGGTTACGAATGCATTGAAGAAAAGCTACAAATCTTAGGGGTTAAGATTCGTCGCGTACCAGGAAACTAAACCAACACTTATCTTGGTATAGGTATTAGTTTCTTATAAACCCTGTTTGCTTTTTCACAGTGGCGGCCTCATATAGTAATGACTGCCACTTATTTAGAACATTTAGAGAAGATTGAAAACGTTATGACACAGCCTCTCACGATTGCCTTATCAAAAGGACGTATTTTGGATGACACCTTGCCTTTATTAGCCGAGGCAAACATCCATCCAGCAGAGGACATTAGTAAAAGTCGTAAACTGATTTTCGATACCAATCATGATCATATTAAGCTGCTTGTAATACGAGCAGCCGATGTACCTACCTATGTTGAATACGGCGCAGCCGATTTAGGTATTTCTGGTAAAGACGTATTGATGGAGTTCAATAGCGAAAACCTATACGAACCTCTTGATCTAAAAATTGCGACTTGCCGTTTAATGACCGCTGCACTTAAAGGCGCAGTACTTCCAGAAGGTCGCTTAAAAGTTGCGACTAAATTTGTGGATGTGACTAAGCGTTATTTCGCCGAACAAGGTCGCCAGATCGACATCATCAAATTGTACGGTGGTATGGAATTGGCCCCAATCGTTGGCCTAGCCGACTTAATTGTAGATATTGTAGATACTGGAAAAACCTTGGTAGCGAACGGCTTAGAGCCTCGTGACCATATGGCGTATATCAGCTCTCGCTTAGTTGTAGGTAAAGCTGCAATGAAAGTTAAGCACGCACAAATCCAGCCGATTATTGACCAAATGTCAGCGGCTGTTGATCGTCAAGAAGAGAAACGCCAGCAAGAAGAAGCTGAGCAATAATACGCTCCACCTGAACATTAGGGATTTAAAAAATGACTATCGAAATTCGTCGTTTAGATACCAACGCAAATGATTTCTCTTCCGAGCTAGAAACGCTTCTAGCTTGGGAATCTGTTTCAGACACAAAAGTTCAAACCATCGTTACCGATATTCTTAGCGATGTTAAGACTCGTGGCGATGCAGCTGTTATTGAATACAGCAACCGTTTTGACCACCTACAAGTTGAAAACATGGATCAGCTAGAACTGAACCAAGAGCAACTTGAAGAAGCCTTAAACACGCTCCCTGCAGATCAACGTCAGGCGCTATTAGCGGCGGCTGATCGTGTACGTAAATATCACGATAAACAAAAACAAGATTCTTGGCAGTACACAGAAGAAGACGGCACGCTACTTGGCCAAAAAGTAACGCCGCTAGATCGCGTTGGTATTTATGTACCGGGCGGAAAAGCCGCTTACCCATCTTCTGTACTAATGAACGCCATTCCAGCACACGTTGCCGGCGTACAAGAAATCATTATGGTAGTACCAACGCCGGGTGGTGAATTAAACCAGCTAGTATTGGCCGCTGCTGCTGTAGCAGGCGTAACTAAAGTATTCACCATTGGTGGCGCACAAGCTGTTGCTGCATTAGCGTACGGCACACAAACCGTACCGAAAGTGGATAAAATTGTAGGCCCAGGCAACATCTTTGTTGCGACCGCTAAACGCCAAGTATTTGGTGCGGTTGGTATCGACATGATTGCAGGCCCATCTGAAATCTTAGTTGTTTGCGATGGCAAAACAGATCCTGATTGGATTGCGATGGATTTATTCTCGCAAGCCGAACACGACGAAGATGCACAGGCAATTTTAATCAGCCCAGATCAAGACTTCCTAGATCAAGTACAAGCATCTATCGAAAAACTTTTACCGACCATGGCCCGTAAAGATATTATTCGCGCCTCGTTAACAGCACGTGCTGCTTTGGTAAAAGTAAAAGATATGAATGAAGCGTGCGAAGTGAGTAATACCATTGCTCCTGAACACTTGGAATTATCGGTAGAAGATCCGCAGGCATTACTGCCGAAGATTCGTCACGCCGGAGCGATCTTTATGGGTCGTCACACATCTGAAGCACTAGGTGATTACTGCGCAGGGCCAAACCACGTTTTACCAACGTCGGGCACTGCACGCTTCTCATCACCTTTAGGTGTGTATGATTTCCAGAAACGTTCGTCTTTGATTATGTGTTCCCCAGAAGGCGCATCAGAACTTGGTAAAATTGCCTCCGTTCTAGCCCGTGGCGAGCAACTAGAAGGGCACGCACGATCTGCTGAGTATCGCATTAAAAAACAGTAGGTTAAAAAACCTATATGCATTGTCATGTGATGTTCAAAAGGCTTCGAGTGTAAACCTAAAAAACTAGGTGATTCATTCGAGGCCTTTTTTGTATTACATAGATTATTTAACGAATGCTTAAATAATAGAAACTGCTTTA
>PAOL01000075.1 GCA_002708475.1 Oleispira sp.
GGCAATCAAATCTAATAATTCTTGTTCTTGCTGCTGCCCATAAGGCGTAGGAGCTTTTACGATATCAGCCTGAACTGTCGCAAAACGACCCAGTTGAGCAAGTACTTTCAAATCCGCACTGAAACCCGTCGCTGAACGCGCTCGTCCAAATACTGCTCCGGTTTCGTTATAACGACCACCTTGAGCAATGGCATCACCATAACCCGGCACATATGTCGCAAATACCAAGCCTGTATGGTAGTTGTAGCCGCGCAGGTCAGTAAAATCAAAGTACATAGGAACATTATAGCGTGTCATTATGGCCTGACAGACTTGCTTCAAATGCTCTACAATCCCACGAACTTCAGGCACTACTGGAGTTAACTGCTCATCAACTTGATCAAGTACTTCAATACCACCCTGTAAACGAACTATCGCTTTAAAGGCTGACGTTAAAGCAGCATCGTCTAAATGCTCTTCTGCCCATGCATCTAAGTCAGTTGCACATTTTACTTTTAATAAAGCAAAAAGCTGCTCTTCTGCAACACTAGACAGCTGAGCTTTTGCCGAGAACGCTTTAAAAATACCCACATGGCCAAGATCAAGATGCAAATCCTGCAATCCTGCTTGCTGCAATGTATTTAGCATTAGGCTAATAATTTCGATATCTGCACTTGCACCCGCTTCACCATAAAGCTCCGCACCAATTTGTGTTGGTGTACGGCCTGCAAGGATGCTGGCGGCTTTTGCATGAAAAACAGTACGGCAATAACACAAACGGCTAACGCCTTCTTGAGCCCAACTATGAGCATCAATACGTGCAGTTTGCGGTGTAGTATCAGCACTCAAGCCCATTAAACGGCCTGACAGCTGATCGGTTACCTTGAACGTCTGCAAATCTAGGTCACGTGCTGTGCCTGTTAGCAGGGAATCAAGGTACTCTAGCGCTGGCGGTATAACAAAGTCATAACCCCAACGGTCAAAATCGTCTAACAAGTGACGGCGTAGTTGCTCTACACCACGCGCTTGTGGTGGCAACACTTCTTCAATGCCATCTGGTAATAACCAGCGATCGGCAGTGCTCATAGATTTATCCATTAGACAGCTAGACACAAAAAAACCGGATCAAGGTCCGGTTTTTCTGATTGTATCAAAAGCAGACAACTTGTTGAAGTTATTTACCCGACACTTTTTTGAGCTTACTTACCTTTAGCATCTTTCATATAACGGAAGAAGTCACTATCAGGCTTCAATAACAATACATCCTGGCTCTGGAAGGTTTCAGTATATGCCTTCAAGCTACGAGTAAATGCATAGAACTCTGAATCTTTGTTATACGCTTTTGCATAAATACTAGCTGCCGTCGCATCACCAGCACCTTTAATTTGCTCTGATTCACGATAAGCGTTTGCCAAAGTAACCGTTTTATCACGATCAGCTTCTGCACGAATACCTTCTGCTAGCTCGCTACCCTGAGAACGAATCTCTTTGGCTTCACGATCACGCTCAGCGCGCATACGACGATAAACATCATTACTTAGCTCTTCTGGTAAATCAATCGCCTTAATTCGAACATCTAGAATTTCGATACCGAAGTTTTCTTGAGTTTCTTTATTAAGATCACCCGTTAGCTTAGTCATTAGCTGATCACGTTCACCAGAAACAACCTCATGCAAACTGCGTACACCGAACTCGTTACGCAGACCCTTGTTGGCCAAATCTGCTAAACGGTTACTGGCTTCATAGCGGTCGCCATTAGTTGCCTTATAATATTTCAATACGTCTTTAATACGCCATTTAACAAACGCATCAACAATCACATACTTCTTACCTTCGGTTAAGAATCGAGATGGTTGTGCATCCAATGTTAGGATACGCGCATCAAACTTCTTAACGTTCTGTAAGAAAGGCGTTTTAAAATGCAGACCTGCTTGAATGTCATTTTCAACGATCTGACCAAACTGTAACGTTAACGCTGTTTCAGTTTCTTTAACTATGTACAAACTCTGGCTACCAATAATGACGGCCAAACCTAATACGATTAATAGTCCTAAGCCCTTACCATTCATTAGCGGGTCTCCTTACGACGATCATTTTGACGAGATCTAATTTCATTCAATACCTGATCTGTGATTGCTGAAACATCAACATTCGTCGAACCTGAAGTATTTGATTGCGGCATATTCTTCATGATTTGATCAAGCGGCAGATACATCATGTTATTGCCACCTTCAACATCAACCAACACCTTATTGCTATTGGTATACACATCGCTAATTGCATCAATGTATAAACGCTCACGAGTTACTTTAGGCGCTTTTTTATATTCGGTATAAAGTGCCGAGAAACGATCCGCTTCACCCGTTGCTTTAGCAACCACTTGCTCTTTATAAGCATTGGCTTCTTCTAGCTGACGCTGAGCCTGACCACGTGCTTGTGGCACAATGCCGTTGGCATAAGATTCTGCTTCACTGATTAAACGATCTTTATCTTGGCGAGCTGCCTGCACATCATCAAACGAGGCCTTAACCTGTGATGGTGGGCGAACATCCTTTACGTTAACGTTGGTCAACTGAATACCTGTTTGGTAGCGATCTAAGTAGCTTTGCAAGCGTAACTTAACTTGCTCAGCAGTCGTTTCACGACCAGACGTTAATAGAGGGTCCATTGCTGTAGAACCTACATCATGACGTAACGCACTTTGTGCAGCATGTTGTAAAGTTAAGCGAGGATTTTCGATACGTAATGCAAATGACACAGGATCAGCAACACGATACTGAACGTTAAGCTCAATCTCAATAATGTTGTTATCTTCTGTCAGCATACGCTCTTCGATGTTTTCTTTACGAACCGTTGTTGTTTCGATACGCGTTAACGATTCCGCTAAAGGCCATTTAAAATGTAAACCAGGACCTTCTGTGCGATCGTACTTACCTAGAAGTAAAATGACGCCGCGTTCTTTTTCATCCAATGTGTACACTGACTGAAAACCTAAAAATAAAACACCAACAATGGCTAGAACAGCAATAATGCCACCAGCGCCTTGGTTGCTGCTTTTATTATCTTTACCGTTACCGCCGCCTTTACCACCAAACATTTTGTTCAGTTTATCCATCAGCTGCTTTAGCGCTTCATCAAGATCAGGTGGTCCCTGGTTGTTGCCGCCGCCATTATTGCCGCGATTACCACCATTGTTACCGCCATTACCCCACGGGTCTTTACCGCCACCGGGTTCATTCCACGCCATAAATCACTCCATTATCTCTGGATTGCATATCGTTAATTATTAGTTGCGCAAATAATAGAAGATTGATTATGAAATTCATATCACAATCATCACATTTACTTATCTTTGCTCTTTCTAAATTCGAATCTAACTAAACTAGTACCTAACTGAACTAGGATCTAAGTTACTTTTCCCAATCTTCTAAAACAACAGGAATAAAGCGGTCAGCTCTCGTACCTGTTTTTGCCAATAACTTTTTAAAGTCATCAAGCTGCAAACGTAAGCGTAATAAATTATCGCCATTCTCTGCGTATGTCTCTTCTGCTACCGCTGCTTGCTCAAAAAGCAATGCTCTAAGTCTAGAGTCTGCAGGGGTTAACTGAATTGTTTCTTGAAACAAATCCTCAGCGACAAGTTCTGCAATGGCTTGCGTTAATAATTCAAACCCTACTTTCGCTTGTGCCGATAGCCATACTGCAACCGGAACACCGTTCTCGTCACGATCAATTCTAGGCTCAGCATGTTCCAATAAATCTATTTTGTTGTAGACCTTTAACTGCGGAACTTGGTCAGCTTCAATTTCAGCCAGTACATTCTCTACCTGCTGAATATTGTGATCACGCTCATCTGTAGCGCTATCTATTACATGCAATAATAAATTAGCTTCAGTGGTTTCTTGCAATGTTGCACGAAACGCCTCAACTAATTTATGCGGCAAGTGACGAATAAAACCTACCGTATCAGCCAGTACGACCTCACCCACATCCATCACTTTTAAACGGCGTAATGTCGGATCAAGCGTGGCAAACAATTGGTCAGCAGCAAATACTGTAGCGTTCGTCAGTGCATTAAATAATGTCGATTTACCCGCGTTTGTATAACCGACCAATGCAATTGTCGGAATATCCGAACGCTTACGAGCACGACGACCTTGCTCACGCTGCGCGCGAACTTTTTTTAATCTGCTTCGAATGAGTGTTTCACGAGTTGCAACTAAGCGTCTATCTGTTTCTAGCTGAGACTCACCCGCACCACGAGAGCCGATACCACCTTGCTGTCGCTCTAAGTGAGTCCAACCACGAATAAGACGCGTCGTCTGATGCTGTAATTGCGCCAGCTCAACTTGTAGCTTACCTTCATGGGTGCGAGCACGCAGTGCAAAAATATCTAGAATTAGCCCTGTGCGATCAAGTACTCGAAACTCTAAAGCTTCTTCAAGATTACGTTCTTGGCTTGGGGTTAGCGCATGGTTAAACAGGATGATATCTGCATCATGGGCTTCAGCCATGGCTTTAATTTCTTCTACCTTGCCTTTACCGACAAAGGTTTTTGGATCAGGCGCTTTACGCGAGCCAGTTATGAATTCAACGGGAGCACCGCCAGCTGATAATACCAGCTCTTTAAATTCATTAGGGTCCTCTCGGTTATCCCCTTCCGGAAAATCAATGTGTACTAGAATGGCAATATCGCCAGTTTTGTTTTTACCAGCTTCGGGACGATCAAAGAACAATAGAAATACCTAAATGAGTAGAAAAGTATGAATTAAAGTACGCTGCCTACAAAGATCATAGGCAGCAGGTACTTATAACTAACTTTTATTCAGCTTCGTCTGAAGAGGCTTCTACTTGCAAGCGAACTGGACGGCTAGGAACTACCGTTGAAATCGCGTGCTTATAAACCATCTGACTAACTGTATTTTTCAATACAATAACGAACTGATCAAACGATTCAACCTGACCTTGCAGCTTGATACCATTGACCAAAAATATGGATACTGGAATGCGCTCTTTACGTAGTGCATTCAAGTAAGGGTCTTGTAGAGAGTGCCCTTTTGACATGTTCTTCTCCTTCGAAGAATTTGCTGTCCAGTATGCGGACAGTCAGAAATAAAATAATTAATAACCCCGTGCTGATATAGCTGCTTAATAAATTAAACTTTTATACCAACAGCCTCATTTAAATAATTCAAGACGAATGCTAAATCACCGACCACGAATGCTGATCAGCAACTTTCTTGGCTAAATTATAGCCAAAAAACCAAATTTGGTTAAAAAACGTACGAAAAGTGTGAGCAAATGCTCTACTTAATAGACTGTGAGTTAAATATGGCGGTCTATCGCAGTATTTTCAAGGCACTTTGCAGAAGATTTGGGTCTTCCGTGTCCAACCAATGCAAATCAGGCCAACTTCTTAGCCAAGTAATTTGTCTTTTCGCTAATTGTCGAGTTGCAATAATGCCACGCTCAACCATCTCATCGTAATCGATTTCGCCTTTCAAATACTGCCAAACTTGGCGATATCCAACACAACGAATAGACGGAAGTTCTTCGTGTAAATCGTCTCGAGCAAAAAGCGCTTTTACCTCTTCTACAAAGCCTTGTTTCATCATGATTTCATAACGCTGAGCAATGCGCTTATGTAACGTTTTCCGCTCTTTCGGCATTACAGCAAAACTTATGACATCATAAGGCAGCGGTTGTTCATCTTGCTCGTCCCAAAATTGGGTTAATGTTTTACCACTCACTTCAAATACTTCCAATGCTCGCTGAATTCTTTGAGAATCCATCGGCTTTAAACGCTCGGCAGATACAGGGTCAACCTGAGCTAATTTGGCATGCATGTGTGGCCAACCAAATTCCTCGCCTTCCGCAAGTAAGCGCTGACGAACTTCTTCATCTGCTGTCGGCAACTTGGCTGCACCATCACGAAGAAATTTAAAATACATCATGGTGCCACCGACTAACAACGGCACTTTTCCTTTTGCAGTGATATCCGCCATTTCACGCAGCGCATCTTCGCGGAAGGTTGCCGCGGAATAAGCTTCAGCAGGATCGATCAAATCAATCAGTCGATGCGGAGCACGTGCTTGTAACTCAGCATCTGGCTTAGCCGTACCAATATCCATTCCTTTATAAACGAGTGCTGAATCGACACTGATGATTTCGCAGTTATAGTTTTCGACCAACTCAATGGCCAGCGCTGTTTTTCCTGACGCCGTTGGGCCCATAAGAAAAATAGCTTGTGGAGCTAAGCTTTTAGACATAGGTGTTTCTGTAGTTGTCACTTCTGGAGAGGTCACTTAACGGCCTCGTAAAAATAGTTTATCTAGATCCGACATACTCATCTGAGTCCACGTTGGGCGGCCATGATTACACTGGCCACTTCGCTCTGTCTCTTCCATATCCCGTAATAAACCATTCATTTCGGGCAGTGTTAGTTTTCGATTAGCGCGCACACTGCCATGGCAAGCCATTGTGCCGAGTATTTCATTGCGATGAGCTTGAATACGATCAGAACTGCCGTGCTGCATCAAGTCTGCCAACATGTCGGTAACTAAGCGCTCGACTTCCGCCTGCTGCAAAATCACTGGAATTTGGCGAATCATAATTGACTCAGGCGCTGCTCGCTGCAATACCACACCAAAACGAGCAAACTCTTCAGCAAACTGCTCTGCTGCATCGGCCTCGCCCTCAGAGACACTCAAGGTGATTGGCATTAATAACGGCTGACTTTGGACATTTTGATTATCCACAGCAATTTTTAATCGTTCATAGGTAATTCGTTCATGAGCAGCGTGCATATCAACAACCACCAGCCCATGAATATTTTGTGACAGAATATAAATGCCGTGTAATTGAGCAATAGCAAACCCTAACGGGGGCACGTCGCTCTCAACCGCCACCGAAACTATTTCACCGGTTTCAGGATCAATACGCTCTTCTACATTTAACGGCTGCGATAACGACTGATAAGCATTAAGGTGCTCTTGCACGCCATTGGGATTATTCGCGAAGTTATTGGTTTGATTTCCTATAGCCTGACCCGATAAAGGATCACGACCAGGCAATAAGCTCATGCGCTCTTGGCCGGCAAATTCACCCGCTTGAATACCAGTTACTGGCTGCTGGCTATTCGCCATTAAAGCAGGTGATGTCAAACCCGATGCTCCAGCAGAAGCATCATCATTTAGAACTCCAGATCCCTGCAAACTGGTCGGCGCAACCTGATTATCAGGGCGCACATCCGCCAAAGCTTTATGCAAGGTTCTGAATAAATAATCATGCACCAAGCGACCATCGCGAAAACGTACTTCGTGTTTTGTTGGGTGTACATTCACATCAACTAAAGCAGGATCAACGGTTAAGTACAAAACAAACGCTGGCTGACGGCCATGATAAAGTACATCGCGATAAGCTTGTTTAATCGCATGAGCAACCAAGCGATCACGTACAACGCGACCATTTACAAAAAAGTATTGCATATCAGCTTGGCTACGAGAAAAAGTTGGCAAGCCAACCCAGCCAGTCAAACCTAAACCTGCTGCTTCAGCATCAACATGCAAAGCTGCATCGATAAACTTAGTACCTAACAAAGCCGCAACACGCTTTTCTTTATCAATATTACGAATAGCTGGACGTAATGAATGAATCACTTTTTGATTGTGTCGTAAACTAAATGCGACATCGTAACGACTTAACGCTAAACGTTTAAAATATTCGTCAACGTGATTAAATTCTGTTTTTTCGGTGCGTAAAAATTTTCGCCTAGCAGGTGTATTAAAAAATAAATCGCGAACTTCTAACGTCGTGCCTTTTGGATGTGCAGCGGGCTTTACCGTTGCAGCCATCTCTCGACCTTCAACCTCAACTTGCCAAGCTTGCCCACTTTCCGATTCAGCTTGCCCCTCTTCAGGTGCTGTTGCCGATGTCATCGTTAGACGTGAAACCGAGCTTATAGACGCTAACGCTTCCCCTCGAAATCCTAAACTATGAACGGCTTCTAAATCATCAAGAGTGGTAATTTTACTGGTTGCATGACGACTTAGCGCTAAGGGTAAATCATCCTTAGGAATCCCATGGCCATCATCACGAATGCGCAATAATTTTATACCCCCTTGCTCAACGTCGATTTCAATACGCTGAGCACCCGCATCTAAAGAGTTTTCAACAAGTTCTTTAATAATATTCGCAGGACGCTCTACTACTTCACCTGCCGCAATTTGGTTCGCTAGGCGCGGTGATAATAAATGAATTCTTTTCATATTAAATTGAGCCTAACTTGCTGGCAGCTTAATACGCTGACCAACCTGAATGCGATTACTTTTAATACCGTTTAAACGGCGGATATCATTCACTGACACTTTATATCTTTTCGCGATGTGCGAAAGCGTATCGCCGCGTTTAATCGTATAACTTTTATTCGTTTTTGCGGTCACACCTTTACTCGATGTCGAACTAGCTACCGTACCACTGACCTCGCGACCACCTTGTTTTTTCCAAGCGACGTAACTTCCTTCTGGCGGCTCACTATAAAAATACTGAGTTAAACCACGAAATATTTCTTTCGCCATTTGCTTCTGATATTTAGACGTGGCTAGTTTTTTGGCCTCACCAGGATTAGAAATAAATCCTGTTTCAATTAACAGTGCCGGAATATCAGGGGCTTTCAAAACCATAAATGCAGCTTCACCCACTTGTTTTTTGTGCAGGCGTGAGATTTTATCCATGCGCTTTAATATCGATTTGCCAACAGCTAAACTTGAGCCACGGGTCGCTGTCATCGACAAGTCTAATAACGTCATTGCAACGTGATCATCTTTATCGCCTAAGCTAACGCCACCCACTAAGTCAGCTTCGTTTTCTTTATCCGCTAAATAACGAGCCTCCTCACTCGAAGCCCCGCGTTCAGACAAAACAAATACTGAACTACCGTGGGCTCGTGAATTATGAAATGCATCAGCGTGAATCGAAATAAATAAGTCCGCATTCGCATCACGCGCTTTGCGAGTTCGTTCTCGCAAGGGAATATAGTAATCACCTGTGCGAGTTAAATAAGGCTTATAGCCAGGCTCTTCTTTTAATAATCGCGCGAGTTCTTTGGCAATCTTTAACACCACTACTTTTTCTTTAGTGCGGCGATAACCCACTGCACCCGGATCTTCTCCACCATGCCCTGCATCAATTGCCACAATGATGTCTCGTTTATTGTGCTTTATTTTGTCTGCAACGGTTTTTACAGTAACAACAGGCTCTATAATTTTGGGATTTTTCTCAACAAGGTCGACAACTAATCGGTGATGAGGGTATGTTTTATTTGGTGGTAACACCTTGCTTTTTGGATCAACGTCTTCACGCAGTTGAAATACCATGCGCAAATCTTTATTACTGCGCTTACCTGTTCTCAAATCTACTAAGAGCGTGCTCGCAAGATCCACATCGGAAATTTCAGGAATAAACTTAGCATTATTAGCAAGATCAATAACAATACGATAAGGATTTTTTAATGTGAAAATCTTATGCTGATGGGGTTTGGATAAATCAAATACCAACCGAGTGTGAGCAGGCGACTGCCAAACACGAACTCCGTCAACATCTGCTTTCACCATGTTCGCCACGGCAAACAATGTGAAGGCCAATATGATCTTTGTTATCTGTTTTATCATCATACTACTTATAAATACTTTTCAAAATAAATGCACTCAAGAGCCAAGCCCAGATCGCTCTTACTGTTTCTAATGAGTTAAGCACAACCCAATTGGTTTAAACTTTCACACCAAAGCTGGCCTTTTTCGGTGCCTGCTTGCCATGTTATTTGTCGACCATCTGCAATATCAGCAATGGACAATACCAAGTCTGGGGCTGGTAAGAAACCCAAGCCTTTATCTGCCCATTCCATTAAGCATAAATGAGCGCCTTCGAGATAATCACGAATACCTATAAATTCTAGTTCTTCTGGATCTGCCACACGATAAAGATCAAAGTGACAAATCGTTAATGGTGCCTTCTGATTATTTTTTAGAGTCGTAACAACATCGTAAGTTTCAACCAATGTATAAGTCGGACTTTTTACCGGCCCCATATGACCAAAGCCACGCAGCAATCCTCGACTAAACGTAGTCTTACCTGCGCCTAAATCGCCTTCTAAGAAAATCAAACCACCATCAATCGCAGCGTTAGAAAATACGGATGCACACTGACCTGCAAAGGACAGCATTTTATCTTCGCCGATTAAATCAATCATTCTACTCTACCCGCATCGTTTGCCTCAGCACTTAATGCAATACCTTCTACCACTGCGTGTGCTTGAATTGAACGACGAATATAAGGTAATAAATCCGTCGCTAATAAACCAACTTCACCATCTTGGGCTGCATCATCAGCTGCCTTGCTGTGAACACAACACGCTAATTTTGCTGCCGACAATGGTGACAAACCCAAGGCGATAAACTGCGCGAGTACCGCGCCTGTAATACCCGAAAGAATATCCCCCATACCACCAGAGGCCATTCCAGGATTGCCATCAAGACAGCGATAAATATGTAATTCGCCTTGGCTATTTTTGCCCGCAATTAAGCTGTACTGACCTTTTAAAATGACAGTGCAAGAAAATTTCTCGACTAAGGCTTCTGCAGCAGCAATTCGATCAGCTTGAACTTCTGCTGCACTGATATTCAATAAACGTCCAGCTTCTGCTGGGTGAGGCGTTATAATCACCTCATGCTTAGAAAAATCAATTGCACTGCCGGTAATTAGGGGCTTGGCCGCCAGTAAATTCAAACCATCAGCATCCAAGACCATAGCTTGAACGCTAGGGCTCAATTGCAACTGCTGAAAGACGGTTTGCAATAATAACTGGCCATATGCCTGCTTACCCAATCCCGGCCCAACCACCAAAACTTTATTATGCGGCTGATCTTTAATAAACGGCAGCAGCTCTAAGCCCGAATTGATACCCGCAGCCATGATTTCTGGACAACGACTAATATAGGCACCTATATGCTCTGGACGCGTCGCACAACTTACCAAGCCTGCACCACTGACTAAAGCTGCTTGTGACGCCATTAAAGCCGCCCCCGCATAACCGTAATCACCGCCAATTACCTGCACATGCCCATGATCACCTTTATGACTATCCAAAGCCCGTAACGGTAACAATTGATTATTTTGCTGCAATATCTGCCAGCTAATATCACTAACTTTCTGGGTTGTAGTGGGTTTTATCTGAGGTAACGTCATTTTATGCACTATGCCTAAGCGTTTCTTTGGCGGAATTATACGTCCTTGGTGTTAAGATGGCGAAGGTATAATCATTGCGATAACGACAATATTCACATGACACAAGCAGCTCTAACCAAAAGCGAACTCCAAGACTTGGCCGATAAGGTGAAAGTGTGGGGCCGCGAGCTCGGCTTTCAGCAAATTGGTATTACCCACATTGACCTGGGCGATCATGAGATTCGCCTCAAAGAATGGCTCGAAAAAGGTTATCACGGCAGTATGGAATACATGGCTGCTCACGATAATATGCGCAGTCGCCCGGCTGAGCTTCTTCCTGGAACACTTCGTGTTATCAGTGCACGCATGGATTATTTACCTGCTGATGCTCGAATCAAAGAGCAACTACACGATAAAAGCCTCGCCTATGTTTCACGTTATGCCCTTGGTCGTGATTACCATAAAGTTATTCGCAAACGCTTAACCCAACTAGGCAAGATGATTGAAGAAGAAGTCGGCCATCATGGTTACCGAGCATTTGTAGATAGCGCTCCGGTTCTAGAGCGGGCCCTCGCGAGCAATGCAGGCTTAGGCTGGCTGGGAAAAAATACCATGCTAATCAATAAGAAGGCTGGATCATACTTTTTCCTCAGCGAGTTATTAACAGATCTTCCTCTACCCATTGATGAACCTGATGATAAAAATCACTGCGGCCGATGCACCGCTTGCATTGATATTTGTCCAACCCAAGCTTTTGTCGGTGATCAAGTATTAGATGCTAGACGCTGTATTTCTTATCTCACGATTGAGTTGAAAGGCCCCATCCCAACAGATCTGCGCAAAGGTATGGGCAATCGTATCTTTGGTTGCGATGATTGCCAACTATGCTGCCCTTGGAACCGCTTCAGTCAAACAACGCAAGAAACCGACTTCAC